>JBFMGH010000514.1:0-5815 GCA_040752795.1 Cyanobacteriota bacterium | reverse complement strand
AAACACCCTGCCTCTATAATCTGGAATCTATAGATTACTTTCAAGGATAAGTATATATTCTCAAAAAAGCTAAAGTAGCAGAGAAATGGCATTGGGTTTACGTTAACCATTGTTCCCTGATATTTTATAAAGCATTAGTTATGCAAAGGTCTCAAATTAAAGCCTCCCAACCCGGGAGGCTATATTGAACAGAATCATATTAGCTGTATAGTTACGATAGAATATTAATTTGAGATCTTTGATTATGGCTTGCACCATTAGCATCTGCAGTGAGAGCATCGATACTGCCAAATAAGTTGTTTATATCAATAACACCACCATAATTAGCATCAGCGAACATTGAACCAACGCCACCAGCATTCTGGAAGTTAATATAGCCTCTGGCACCGTTAGCAACTAATGTTGCCTGACCAATATTACCCTGGTTATATATATATGTATCGTCATTTTGATCTTTAGCATAAAGAGATCCTAAACCAGCAAAGTTAGCTATTTCTGTGTGCGCACGATAGGTTTGAGTATTAATGCTATTCATGCCACCATAGTTTGCTATTGAAGCATTTCCAAGGTTTGTATTGGTTACTGATGCAGATTGCATACCACCAAAGTTAGCAAAATTAAAATTAGCTGCATTGTTTGTAGCAGAAACTGAATTCATTCCACCGTAATTGGCAACATTAGCTGTGGTTTTAGCACCGTTATTTGCAATATTCATATTGTGCATGCCACCATAATTAGCCAGGTTTACAGTAGCACCGCCACTATTGGTAACATTCATATTGTGCATGCCGCCATAGTTGACAGCATTAGCAGTTCCACCACCAAGGTTTTCCAGGTTAAGATCATTAATGCCGCCGGTATTAGCAAAGTTGAAAGTTCCACCATTATTTTGAACGCCAACATTGTTAATGCCGCCGTTATTTTGTAAGTTAAATGTTGCACCATTATTTTGTGCGGATACATTTGCAATTCCGCCATTATTTTCGATTTGTGTTGAACCCTGACCTGATGATTGTGAATTTACATTTCCTATCTGGCCATTATTTTGTACGTTAATTCTTGAGTTATTGTTGACTAAATTTAAACTACCAATAGTACCCATATAAAATCCTCCTATGAAAGCTCTTAAATTACTCTGTGAAATTGCTACTCTATGTTTCTCAAAAGAGTATATACTTCTTATCTCCTATATATATAAAAACGATATACTTTTATAAATTGCTAAAATTTGTGCAATTGTTAAAATCATTTTACAAACCTGTTTATGAAGAAACAGAATGGATACACATTAATAATGCAAATGTATTTTAAAATTATGGCAAATCTCATAACCCTGTTAATTCGTGTTACATTTACGAAAACCTGCTTCTAATGACATATTTAAAAAAATACACCCTAGAATAATATAAAGCCATATATCGTTTACTTCCGTAGATGAGTGTAATATTAAAACAACTTTAATTGCCCCATAATAGTTTTCTGGTTAATGAGGTCAGGCAGGTTTTCTCCTTCCAGCCAGCCACCTGTTAGATTACTATGGTACCAGTGTCTTCTTTCATTGTAATCCGATTTTATATTGTTACTGATCTCACTAATAATAAAGTGATATTCTTTATTATTATCAATATTATCGTTAAGTCGGTTTCTAACTTCTAAAAGTGTTTGATTTATTTTTTCTTCAAAATTTATAAGTGCCTTACCTTTAGTAAGATCCTTTTTTCTCATTATTATATTCAATGAAAATACTGTTTTAAAGGGGTTATCATAATCAAGCAATTTTAAAAAGTCAAATATAACAGCTTCATTATACCAGCCTTCTTCTAATGTAAACTCTACACCAATGTCTGGCGAATTATAACTGCCTATAGCAAAATCTATATAACCAGAATATCCTTTATGTTGTTTAAAAAAATTCTTTTTTTTCTGATCATAATGATATCTTGCATATTCATTTCCAACAAATTTGTTATATGTTGGCCATTCTGGAAATAATTTATTTGTATTGATTTTTACAAGATCAATTTTCGAAAATGATTCTTGCATTAACCTTGTGAAATAATGATGAATATACTTTTCGTTTAAAATTGAAGAGTTATTAATTGTGCTGGCAATATTAATAATATTTTCAAAAACTAATTTGTTAATATTTTCCATTTTCAACTCTTTCAAGTTATTTATCTAATAATTTTTACACTATTGAACCTTGAAAATAATTTTAGATACCAGAAAAATAAAGAGAGGGGCTTTTAGCCTGCCAGATGAACCAGATTTCAAACATTTAATAACTATTTTCCTGGAGCTGGTATATTAAGGATAATATAATTATTATCTTCTATAAAGTGTTTAAATTTTTAAGAAAAATTTTTTCTTACTTTTGTTCTTCTTCAATAATAATAATTTCAGATATTTCATTAACACCCAATGATTCATTAATATTGTTTCTTAATATAATAGAATGCTTATAAGCCTTATCAATCAATAAACACATATCATGATATTGAAGGTCAACCTCTTCTTCAGAGAGTTCAACTTTGTCCTGATCAATTTTATCTTTAATTTTTATCAGTTCATTTAGTTGTTCAAAAAGTGTTTGAATATTTGTTTCTAACTGATTTTCAAATTTAATTTGACCCATTTCTTTTTTTAAAGAGATAGCTTCATCTTTAAAATCTTCAAATAAAAGATCGTATTGTTCTTTAGGATGTTTAGGATCAAGGTTAACTTTTTTTTGTTTATATTTCCCATTTTCTTTATATATTTCGTAAAAGTAAGTCTGTTCAATTTTTCCCATTTCAGAAAGTTTGCAATAAGTAACCATATCAAAAAGCTCTATTTGAGTTTTTTCAGTTATTTCTAATAGATCTTTAAGTTCTTTTTTTGAGCTTTTTTCATAAAGTATGTTAGTTAAAAATAAAGCAAATATTGCAAAAACCACTATTAATACAGCTAAAATGATTTTTTTTGTCTTCATATCAGTTATCCTTTAGAAAATAACTCACTTATTTTAACATGTAAAAATTTAGTGCCTGATATAACAAATATCTGAAAAGTTTAAAAACATTTATATTATGTAATTCAAGTCTATTATCAATCTACAAAAGTTCAATAAATCAATTTAAAGGTCAGGACAAATGTCTTTAAGCACTAATAACAACTAGCTAAGGAAATTAACAAATCAGAATAAATTATCTCATTATGCTATTTGACTATTTTTTCTAATAATTCTGTTATGGTAGACTATTTATTGAATTAGAGGATTAAAACTAAAGTTGGAGCTATTATTGATATGTCTGAAATTATAAAAACTACCTCAACTGGTGAAAACAATTGTCAACAAAATAATTTTGCCAGATCAGGTCGCAATGATTTTTTAAGAGCAATAATTAATGAACACTTAAGATCAGATAAATATGGAGGAAAAGTAATAACAAGATTTCCTCCGGAGCCTAATGGTTTTTTACATATAGGACATGCTAAGTCAATTTGCTTAAATTTTGGTATAGCAAATGATTATGATGGCGGTATCTGTCATTTGCGCTTTGATGATACAGATCCTACAAAAGAAGAAGTTTTCTATGTCAATTCAATTCAAGAAGATATCAAGTGGCTTGGATTTGACTGGGGTAAAAACTTATTTTTCGCTTCAGATTATTTTGAAAAGCTATATAATTATGCTGTCAAATTAATTGAAATGGGCAAAGCTTACGTTTGCAGCCTTTCTGATGAAGAAATTAAAGCCTATCGTGGAACGGTAACAGAACCCGGAAAAGAAAGCCCCTATAGAAACCGTCCAATAGAAATCAATTTGGAACTGTTTGCAAAAATGAAATACGGAGAATATAAAGATGGTGAACATGTTTTAAGAGCTAAAATTAATATGTCATCACCAAATATGAAAATGAGAGATCCACTATTATATAGAATTAGACACGCTAACCATTACAGACTGGGTGATAAATGGTGTATCTATCCTATGTATGACTTTGCACACTGCCTTTCTGACTACATTGAGAAAATAACTCATTCTATTTGCACACTTGAGTTTGAAAACAATAGAGAACTTTATGACTGGATTCTGGATGAACTTGAACTTAAACCACCACGCCCTTATCAATATGAATTTGCCAGATTGAACCTTAATTATACTGTTATGAGTAAAAGATTACTTCTTGATCTGGTAGACAAAAAACTTGTTGACGGATGGAATGACCCAAGGCTCCCAACTATATCTGGCCTGAGAAGGCGTGGTTATACTCCTGAAGCTATAAGGAATTTCTGTGACAGTATTGGTATTGCTAAAGCAAATAGCACTGTTGATATGGCACAGCTTGAATTTGCCATTAGAGATGATCTGAACCCTAAAGTGCCAAGAGTTCTTTGTGTTTTAAACCCTCTGAAAATTATAATAGAAAATTACCCTGATAATAAAACAGAGATGCTTGAAGCCTCATACTACCCTCATGATGTACCCAAAGAGGGATCAAGACCTCTGGCCTTCTCAAAAGAGATTTATATTGAACGTGATGATTTTATGGAGAACCCACCTGATAATTATTTCAGACTGGCTCCAGGCAAAGAAGTCAGATTGCGCCACGCTTATATAATTAAATGTGAACAGATTATCAAAGACGATAAAACAGGTGACATTATAGAACTACGTTGCTCTTATGACCCTGAAACTAAAAGCGGTGAAGATTCTTCAGGCAAAAAAGTTAAAGGTACCATTCACTGGGTTTCAGCTGATCATTCTAAAAATATAGAAGTCAGGTTATATGACAGATTGTTTTTAGACGAGTTTCCTGGTGGAATTGAAAACAGCTTAAACCCTGACTCTCTGACAGTCTTAAACAACTGTTATATAGAATCAAGTGTTGCAGAAGCTGAACCTGGATGCAGGTTTCAGTTTGAAAGACATGGTTACTTTTATCTAGAACCAGAATCTTCTACCGATACTAAACTGGTATTTAATAGAATAGTTCATTTAAAAGATTCATGGGGTAAAATTGCTAAACAAGAAGAAACTGAAGAAATAATAGAAAAACCTGCTAAAAAACAACCCCCTAAAGATTTAGAAGCCGTTCAGGTTAAACCAGAAGTCAAAGAAATGACTCCTGAAATAGAATCTAGAATTAATCGCTACCAAAATGAATTTAATCTTTCTGAAGATGAATCTATTATTCTGGCAAGAGATTATGAACTGTCAGTTTTTTATGAAAATTCAATAAAAAAATACAATAACCCGGCCACAATTGCTAAATGGATTGTAAATGAAATGCTAAGAGACTTAAAAGAAAAAACCCTCTCTGAGCTAGCCTTTGGTTCATCAGAATTGGCCGAACTGGTAAAATTAATTGATGACGGGGTAATTACCGGCAATGTTGCTAAAGATATCTATTCAGAAATGGTTATCAATGGTGGTAAACCTTCAGCTATTGTTGAAACCAAAGGCCTTAAACAGATATCTGACCCTGCAAAACTTGAAGCTATCATTCATAAAATTATTAATCAGAACCCTGATAATGTTGAAAAATTTAAATCTGGCAAAACTAACCTGTTTGGTTTTTTTGTTGGTCAGGTCATGAAGGAAACAAAAGGTAAGGCAAATCCACAGGTTGTAAACGAATTGATTAAAAAAATATTGTCCTAATTTATCTGTTTATATTATTACACATAAATTGTGAATCTATCCTATTACTCCGTTCATAAAATGTTTGACAGATAAAGCTCAAATATGTTAAAATTATTAGATGAACGAGAAGAATGATACCAGAAACTTAACCCAAAAAGAACAGGATATAATCCGAGAAAAAGCTGT
>JBFMGH010000513.1:0-7209 GCA_040752795.1 Cyanobacteriota bacterium | reverse complement strand
AACCGACATTTTATCATCACCCAGGGCTTCTGCAAGCCTAGCTATATGTGTATAACAATCAATATAATCAGGTTTTTGAATTAACACATCTAGAAATTCATTAATAGCCTGTTTTAGATTACCCATTTTTTCCTGGAGTGTAGCCATAAGATAATGATCTTGATAGGTGATAAAAATATCATGAAATCGAGCCTTCTCAAGATATTCAATAGCCTGTCTTTCTTGATTAGTTTGGGCTAGCATTATTGATAGTTCTCTATAAGGCCTTGAATAGCTGGTTTTTATATGTATCGCCCTTTGAAAGTTGCTAAGTGCAATATCATATTTCTCAAGTCTTGTGTATAAAACTCCCAGATTTGTAAATGCTTCCTGACTTGATGGATTTATATCTATTGCTTTGTTGAAGCTTTTAAGGGCATCTTGATACTCTTTATATTCAATAAGTATTAATCCATAGGTATTATAGATCTGTTCATTGTACTTATCTAGTTCTATAGCTTTCTTTATAGCTTCAAGACCTTTTTTTAAAAAATGTGTAGCCGATTCTTTATTTGCATCAGCCCATAAATAATATAAATAAGCAAGCCTTTCATAGGCATTGGCGTCCTTTTTATTATTGTTTAATACTTTTAAGATAATTTTTTCTGCCTGAACATATTTAGCCTGTCTTGCATAAACTGTTGCCAGAGCAAGCTGCGCCGGGTAATAATTGGGGGATTTCATTATTAAAGCATTGTATACAGCTATAGCCGCATCCTCTCTGGATTGATTTAATAAACCCTCCGCCATTTGCATTTCTTTTTCATACTTACCATAATGAGCACAAACAGGCATTTTAATGCTCAAAATTAATACAAATACTAAAATAATTTTTATGAAATTTGACATTATTAATCGTTAATTAATTTTCTAAATCATTTCTGTCGTAATAGATAACATTTATCATAACGAAACTTTGTCCTTAATGAAATATTTTTTTAAATTTAGTTGTCTTTAATTGATATACAACTCTTATAAATGAATCATTATTTGATAAATTTTCAAAAATTGCTTATTCAAAAAAAGAAATAACTCTTGGCAAAGAATTATTTCAAAATTAAAAAGTTGGTGTGGGTTATTTTCTGTAAGGGTAAGGGATAACTTATTATTGTGTGGTTCAATTTGAAAAGTATTGCATATCACTATAATATTGTGTGGATTAATTGTATGAGTGGATTTTTTAACTTACAATAAAAGACTATCTGGGTAACAAATAGGGATAAGATTATTACTAAATACATACTATAGTCTCGCTATTGTGTATATAACTGCTTTTTATGAATCGTTTTCTGGCTGCTTTGTATATTAATTATAACGGATTCAAAATACATTTTCAAGATTTTTTGGTAAAATATAAACAAATATTTACTAAAATATAAAACCGTAAAAAAGAAAATATGGTATTAGTAGCATTGCTTTAGATTTTATTGATAACATTTGATAGGTTTTTATAAATTGGTGTAGCCTCCCCAGATGATTTCTGAAATTCTTGTAATCAGGTCTTTAGGACTTTCTTTAAGGTATTCAAATACAATGTAGATTGTTAATAGAATTAGTATAATAGCTAAAAATTTCAATTAATCCACCTCTTTAATTTGCTTTAAAATTTAGATTACATTATTAAATCAGCCTGTTTTTTTCTTGTGGAAGATTCAAATATAATTCCCATTATTAATAAGGCTGTTGCAATGACTAATAATTCCATAGTTGTCTCCTTGTAAAGTTCTTTTTGCTTTTTCCCTTACATAAAGCTCCCGGTTAGATATATAATAAGTTTGTCAGCAGGGGAGTTAAGGAATCTGGTAAATTCATTGTCTTTGTTTAGGCTGGATAACCATAATAAAATACAAAGTGCTAGTATGCCAAAAGTTATAACAAATAAATATAAATTTATCATTTAGTGCCTCTTATTCTTGCCTATTTTAATTGTAGCACCTGGGATTAAAAACAACAAGAGAAAAAAGTAAAAAATTTAAATTAATTTACCAAAAAATCCTAGAGTATATTTTCCAAAAAAGTAAATACTTTATAACGATTTTAAATAGCTAATAATTCTTTCTCTGTCAGAAGATGTAAATATTGAGTTGCCAGATACAAGAACATTAGCGCCTGCTTTAACAGCTAATTCTCCTGTATCTATTGAAATGCCGCCATCTACTTCAAGATAAATATCTTTACCAGATTCTTTAATGAGTTTCTTAGTATCTTTAATTTTATTTACCATTGAATGTATGAATTTTTGGCCTCCAAAGCCGGGGTTAACTGTCATTATAAGAATAAGGTCTATTTCGTCTAAAATATATTTAATATTTGAAAGAGGTGTATGAGGATTAAGAGCTACTCCTGCCTTGATACCATTATTATGTATTTCTTTTAATACTCTATGAAGGTGAATACAGACTTCAGGGTGCACTGAAATAAGGTTTGCACCGGCTTCAACAAAGTTTTCAATATATCTTTCCGGTTTTTCAATCATCAAATGAACATCAAATGGTTTGGAGGTGTGCTTTCTTATAGATTTTATTATTACTGGTCCTATAGTAATATTTGGTACGAACATTCCGTCCATAACGTCAATATGAATCCAGTCTGCTCCGGCTTTTTCAACGCTAGCAATTTCTTTTTTTAGATCTGAGAAATCAGCTGATAAGATTGATGGCGCAACTAGTGGTGACATAATTAATTTCCTTTTCTTAGAGCAATAAAATATTCTTCATCCTGATCTTCAAGACATTCAATAGCCGCTTTTGCAGCATTTTGCTGTGCTTCTTTTTTTGATTTACCTTCTCCAATTCCATAGACCTTATTTTTTATTGAAACCTTAACCTTAAATATTTTATCATGAGCTGGCCCCATCTCTTCTACAACTTCATAATCAGGCAAGGAACCATCAAGCGCCTGTGTGTATTCCTGCAATACTGCTTTGCAATTGTCTTTAAGGGCATCCTGATCAATGTTTGTTACTTCATCAGAAAGTAATTTTAACAAAAAATCTTGTATATCTGAGATTTTACCATTAAGATAAAGTGCTCCAAGCATGGCTTCAAGAGCACAGGCTAAAGTTGTTGGTCGTTTACGGCCACCTGATTTTGCTTCATGGTAGCCTAGTTTGATGTATTCTCCAAGGTTTATCGATTCTGCTAACCTGCTTAATACGTTATCGCTAATCAATATAGCTCTTATTTTAGTCATTTCTCCTTCTTGGTAATTAGGAAATCTTGCGTATAGATATTCACTAGCAACCAATTTTAGTACAGCATCTCCTAAAAATTCAAGTCTTTCATTGTTTTCATCGGCAGGAAGTTTATTTTCGAAAGTATAAGAGCTATGTGTTAATGCTTTATCAAATAAGACCAGGTCATCACACCAGATCTCTAAATTATCCATCAGCTCTTCGAGCTGAGCGATTCTATGAAATGGTAAATTGGTCATTAGAATAACCCGCTTACGATTACATAGTTAATATAATAATAAGAAGCACTTGCCGTCATAATATAGCTATCTGCCCTATCTAATACACCTCCATGGCCTGGTACACAGTCACCTGAGTCTTTTACTCCAACATCTCTTTTAAGTAATGACTCACAGAGGTCTCCTAACTGCGCAATTGCTACTATTATTATACCTAAAATAATACTATGAACAATAGAAATATTAATGAAGGTTCCAATTATTACAGCCAGCAATATGCCAGAAATGGCACCACCGATAGAGCCTTCTACAGTTTTTTTTGGGCTAATTTTAGGGCTTAAAAGGTTTTTGCCAAATTTTCTTCCAATATAGTATGCACCAATATCAACGGCACATATACATAGAAGTGTTAATAACAAAAAACCAGCACCTGGTTCTAGAATACCGATATGAGCAGCACCTTTATCAATATGACGTATTAAAGAAAATCCAACCGGCATAAGCCCGGCATATAATATTCCAAATACTGTTGAGAAAATGTCACTACTTGAAGGCAATTTACCGGTAAATAAAAACCATATAAATGTTAAGATGAAAGCAAAAATTATTACATGAATAAAGTATTGTGGTAAATTAAAATGAGCTAGTAAAAGAAATATTAAGCTGAATAAAAATATTAATACTCGAGAAGGATTAATATCTTTAGCATTTAGTAACTTAATATACTCATCTGCTCCAACAAATATAAGAATACCCAGAAACAGTGTCCAGAACCACCCACCAGCAATGCATGCAGCTACAAGTATCGCTATAAATATTGTTGCAGTAAACACTCTTTGTTTACTAAAGAACTTTATTATATCCACTCTATTCTAATATTTCTTTCTCTTTATCAGCTACGATTTTATCAACTTCTTCAATATATTTGTCAGTTAACTTTTGAACTTCATCTGTATTAGCTTTAACTTCATCTTCAGGGAGGTTTTCAGATTTTTTCATTTTTTTGATAGTTTCGGTTGCATCTCTTCTAACGTTTCTGATTGCAACTTTGAAATCTTCTCCCATTTTTTTAATCTTTTTAACCAGTTCTTTTCTTGTTTCTTCAGTTAAAGGTGGGAAGTTAATTCTAATAACCACTGAATCGTTATTTGGTGTTACGCCCAGATTTGATTTTAATATTGCTTTTTCAATATTTGTTAATGCTGTTCTATCGTAAGGTTGAATTACTAATGATTGCCCGTCTGGGCTTGAAACGTTAGCAATCTGTCTGAGCGGTGTAGGGGTACCATAATAATCAATCGATATCTTATCTAGAAGCATTGGATTTGGTTTACCTGTTCTAATATTAACCATTTCAGTTTTAGCTTCTGATATAGTCTTAAGCATTTTTTCTTCGCAGGTTAATAATACTTCCTCTGCTGGTGACATCTTATTCTCCTCCGACAAATGTTCCTACCGACTCACCTAATAATATTTTTTCAATATTTCTAGGATTATCGAAATTGAATACCACAATAGGTATTTTATTATTTTTACACAAAGAAACTGCTGATGTGTCCATAACTTTTAAATCTTTTTGTATGACTTGATCATATGTTAACCTATCGTATTTTATAGCATTTGAATCTATTTTAGGGTCTTCAGAATAGATACCTTCAATTTTGTTTTTAGCCATTAATAAAAGCTCAGCATTTATTTCAGCGGCTCTTAAAGCAGCAGTGGTATCAGTTGAAAAGAAAGGATTTCCTGTACCAGCACCAAATATAACTACTCTTCCCTTCTCCATGTGTCTGGTTGCTCTTAACCGTATGTAGGGTTCTGCAACTCTATCCATAGCTATTGCTGTTTGAACTCTTGTTTGAACGCCAGCTTTTTTTAATATACCCTGTAAAACGAGGCAATTCATAACAGTAGCTATCATTCCTACATAATCTGCATCAGCCTGATCCATTCCAAAGTTTGCACTTTGTTGAACGCCTCTGAATATGTTGCCACCACCTACAACTACACCCATTTTTACGCCCATTTCAGTGACTATTTTGATTTCGTTTGCTATAGAATGAACTACTACAGGATCTATTCCATATCCTTTATCACCCATTAAAGCTTCACCGCTTATTTTTAGTAAAACTTTTTTATATTTTATTTCTGGTTTAAGTTTTTTAGCCATAGACTCCTGCACTAAATTATTTTTTGCCAACTGTTCTGATCTACTCAATTTATCCTCTTTCTCTTATATAGTTAATTGTTGCCTATTATTGACATAAAAAAAGGGAAGTAAATTATTTACTTCCCTTTTTAAAAAACTTTTATTTATTAGCGATTTGGGCTTGAACTTCTTCAGCAAGGTTATCCTTCCTTTTTTCAAGTCCTTCGCCAAGTTCATATCTAACAAATCTTCTTACTTTTATATTTTCTCCAATTTTTGCAATTTTTTCTTTTAGTAAAGTTTCAACTGTTTTATCAGTATCTTTAACAAATTCTTGTTCTAAGAGGCATTTAGTTTTAAGTAGTTTATCTACTCTGCCTTGAACGATTTTTTCTTTTATTTCTACTGGTTTGCCTTCAAGATCTTCTTTACCCATTTCAATTCTTTTTTCATTTTCTATGTATTCATCAGAAATATCGTCTTTACTGATGAATTCAGGGTTTGATGAGGCTATATGTAAGCATATATCATAAACTAATTGTTTAAATTCATCTGTCTTGGCTACGAAATCAGTCTCACAGTTAACTTCAACTAAAACACCTATTTTGCCGTTGAAATGAATATATGATTGTACCAGGCCTTCAGCTGCAATCCTACCGGCTTTTTTGTCTGCAGAAGCGAGCCCTTTTTGCCTTAGTAGTTCTTTTGCCTGTTCAATATCACCTTCAGTCTCCACAAGCGCTTTTTTGGCATCCATCATGCCTGCGCCAGTTGAGTCTCTAAGCTCTTTAACTAAAGCAGCACTAATTTTAGCTGACATCTGTTTTTTCCTCCTAGTTTATATACAGGTATTATTAAGTTTGCATTTGAAGGCTTTCATTTTCTTCAACTTCAATAGTACCAGCTTCTGGCTGCTCACTGTTGTAGTTTGTATGAATTGTTGCGCCACTTTCTCTAAGGGCTTTGCCTTCTAATATAGCGTCTGCTATTTTTGATGTTACAAGTCTTATTGATCTTATTGCATCATCATTTCCTGGAATTACAAAATCAATATTATCTGGGCTGCAATTTGTATCAACAAGACATATTATTGGGATACCAAGCTTTTTAGCTTCAGCGATAGCAATTAATTCTCTTTTTTGGTCTACAACAAACAATACATCTGGCATGCCTCTCATTTCTTTTATACCACCGAGAGACTTGCTTAATCTTGTTAACTGGCGGGTCATGGAAGCCACTTCTTTTTTAGGTAATCTTTCAAAGTGACCATTTTCCTTCATCTCTTCGATTTCAATAAGTTTTTTAATTCTGGATCGAATAGTTTCAAAATTAGTTAAAGTCCCACCCAGCCAGCGTCTATTGACATAGTAAGCTCCGCAACGTTTAGATTCTTGAGCTATTATTTCTGATGCTTGTTTTTTTGTGCCTACAAATACAATATTTTTACCCTGTGCAGCACTTTTCTTTACAAATTCATATGCTGAATCAAGCAATTTGGTGGTTTTCATTAAGTTTAAAATGTAGATACCATTTCTTTCGCCATAGATATATTCTTTCATTTTAGGGTTCCAGCGGCGAGTTTGGTGTCCAAAATGGACTCCAGCTTCCAG
>JBFMGH010000512.1:0-2274 GCA_040752795.1 Cyanobacteriota bacterium | reverse complement strand
ACACACCCCCTCTCTTCTTTTGAGAGCTATCATCTGAATTTACAGTGTGTAAATCCAGTATTTTTTAAATATGTCATTAGAAGAAGGTTTTACCTAAATGAAACAAATTCATGAATTAATCAGGTTAGATGTTAAACTATTCAAGCAGATTAACTATTGAAACTAATGAAAAAGTATTTATTACTGAATTAGCGAAAATAGTTATACTGATCTTTGAAAGTAATTTATAGATTTCAGATTATGGGGATCCTATTTTGTTTTGTCAGGAGAGATTTATTATTTATGTGGAATAGTATAATAGTAATAAAATTATAGTTTCCTTCTTATTATCAAGGTTATAAATTATTTAAGGGTGAATGGTGTAATATTTCAATTTTAACAACAGTATTTATTATCAATGTTTTGTTATGTTAGCAATTGATGCTTGAATAAATTTTAAATAAACATTATGGCTGTAATTTCAGATTCTAATTGAATGGTGGTTACAAGATTAACAAGTACAATGTCTTTTATATTACGCAAGTATATTTTTTCAACAATATATTTAATCGTTTGTGTCTTTAAATATGATTAATATCTCAATCACTTTTAATAACTTCTTTACAATTTTATCTTAATTTTATCATTACTATTATTTTTGTATTATTGCCTTTATATAAGATGTAATAGCTTTATTGATAATAGAATCCTTTTAATTTAATTGTCTTCAGTGATATTAAATGTTTAAAAGTGTTTATTGAAGTATGTTTCATTGGTTTGATAAAAAACTGCTATGTTATTAAAATATTAAATTCTTTATATTTCCTTAATCATAAATTATACTAATTATTATCTTATTTTTGCAGGAAATTGACTTTAAAAGAGTTGTAATAATTGTATAAAAGAAAACTGGAGCGTAGAACAAGTGATATCTCCTTGTTATACTACTGAGCATCAAAAAAGTTCAGTAAAAAATAACAGAACTTCTAACACAATTGATTATCTTGAATTTAAGCATAAAAAGCTTTTAAGACAGGCATATATTAGAAAACAGCAACAAAGGGCTTTAAGAAGATTTATATTATTTTGTGTATTTCTTATATGTGGTTTATTTGTATTAATAAAATCATTTAACTACTATATTTATAAGCCATTTGTGAATAGTAAATATAATATAAATGTAGACAAGAACTTTTTCCACAGTTCTGAATCTATGCTGGCGAGAGATAGTGTGTTAGGTTATAAATATTTATTTGAAAACCCATACAAATATGGTAATGATCTAATGAAACCAATACCACTGGGCAGAGAATTAAGAGAGCTGAAATACAGGTTATTGCCAATAGTGTCTTCAGATAATAATTATAAAGCCGGAATATTTATCTGGGATGCGCAAACACATGATTATGTATCTATTAATGGTGAAGATTATTTTGCTACAGCTAGCATAATAAAAATACCTGTATTAATAGAACTTTTCCGCCAGATAGACCAGAACCTTCATACAATCAATCAGAGGGTAGAATTTACAAGACACCATTTATCAGAAGGTTCAGGTAGTCTTCAATATAGACCATTAGGCAATTATCATACACTGGATTATCTTGCTAGTATAATGATTGAACATTCAGATAATTCGGCAACCAATATAATTTTAGATGAAATTGGTGGAACAAAGACTTTAAACAATGTAATGAAATCATGGGGTCTTAAAAAATCCCATATGGAAAACTGGTTACCAGATTTATCAGGAACAAATATGGTATCACCGGCAGATTTTGCTAAAATGCTTTATAACCTTGATAACACTAAGTTCCTCTCAGAAAGCAGTAGACAAAA
Organism: Cyanobacteriota bacterium; assembly: GCA_040752795.1. GTDB lineage: Bacteria > Cyanobacteriota > Vampirovibrionia > JBFMGH01 > JBFMGH01 > JBFMGH01. The sequence goes on along the minus strand of JBFMGH010000512.1, from coordinate 456 downwards.
GATATTTGAATATATGACCAAAATCAAAAACCGTAATTTGATTAAATGTGGTCTGCCAGCAGGTGCAAAATTAGCCCATAAAACAGGTGATATAGGCTCAATGGTAGGAGATGCTGGTGTTGTAACGCTTGCTGATGGAAGAAAGTATATTATTGTTGCTATGGTTGAACGTCCCTGGAACTCTTATAAAGCAAAAGATATTATAAGAGAAGCTTCACGGGTAACATTTAACTATTTTTCGAACAATTAAATAAATTCAAGCATAATGGGATAAATTCTCAAATAAACTAATGCAGTAGACAAATAGTGTAGGGTTTAAAAGGCCTGCTGCACGGGCAAAAATACCTTAGAATAAGTTAAAGCCATATATCGTTTACTTCCGTGGATTGATATAACCCGGATTATTCACAAAGTTTCGGAAATAGATCTTTATCGAGGGTTCAAAAGGTCCGCTCT
>JBFMGH010000511.1:0-9582 GCA_040752795.1 Cyanobacteriota bacterium | reverse complement strand
CTATTAACCCCCAGTATTTGATAATAATCTTTGTATTTCATATTTTAATTAGATACTGAATAGTCTAAGCTTTCTAATTCTATAATAAATTGATATGAATAAAAATATCACAATATTCAGCAAAAATTAATCAAGGTTAAGATTTTATTAAGCGGATAAACGGGATATATAAAGAAAAAAATTATTAAGACTTGTTTACCAGCTAGAGTCTCGAATAATAAGTTTATTTTCAATTTCTCCTCTGTCTTCAATTCTTACGTGTTCTAATCTCTGAAGACCATAAGAGACGTTATCAAATTGTTTATAAGATAAACTTCTAAATTCAATTTCTTTATGTAAAACCTGATATGTAATAACCTGATTTTTTCTAACTTTTGCAAGAATAAAACCAGCTAATTGAATTTCTTTATTATTAAAATTAATCTTAGAGTATATATAATGCAATATAACCAGAACAAAAACAACTATTGCCACTGCTACCAGTATCATATGAACATACTGGTTACTAACAATTAACTCCCATCCTCCTTCTTTAAACTTATTTAATATAGGATTATTTAAGTGATCAACTGCACTGGTAATAACAGCACCAAATAAGTAGAATATTGCACCAAGAATGAATGGCAAAATAATAAAAATAAAGAATAGATAGTTAAATATCTGCATAAACAGTTTTTTGTTATAAGTTTTTATTTGTTCTATAAGCCTCTGGGTTAATAAATCCCTGCGTCTAGCAAAATCTGGTTCAACCATATTTATACCTAATTATTATAAGTAAACAAGTTTGTGACTAATCTAATAAAGTTACACTAATTAATTCAGCAGGAGTAATATCAGCACCTTCTTTAGCTTTAACATTAAAAAGTATAGGAGGAAAATCTTTACTGGGGCTATACTTAATAACTCTACCGGTGCCATTAGTTATAGTAATTGAAGCAATTTTCCACTTAGAATTTGGTATATATTCAGGAATTTCAATAGAAACATTAACTGATTCAGCATCCTGTGGCCATTCAAGGGATCCGATAGCTTCAAATGATGGAGACCCTGGTAAGTCTCTCAGATTGTTAGCTTCAACCTCAACTCTAGAAATACCAGATTGATCATCTTTTGCTTCTATTTTTATATTAATTGTTTCTCCAGCTGTTATAGTTTTCATAATTAATCTCCCGAAATGTTCAAAAATTATTTTTATTACTTTTTATATTTTAACTATATTTTACCTTCTAAAACAATTCTGTTAATGAACAAAAATCTTAATAAACAAAAGTTAATTGCAGTTTTTCAAGATTAAATTAAGAAAAGTATTAAGGATATCAATATTCAATAGAAGTGTTTAATATTAATTTTCAAGAATAGCCTAAATTTATAAAATTTGCTATTATTAATTTATAAATGAACTTAAAATATTGTCGATAACAAATAAATAGTATTTATATTTTGAAAAGAGCACTAAGGAAAAAGGGAAAAACATATTAATGAACAGTGACACCATCTCTTCAGAAGCAACAGATAGTGGATCGCAGGACCCTCACGAGAGATACAAAACAAGTATACATAAAAAAAGAACACATGCTGTCTATACAGCACTTGCAGCAAATTTAGGTATATTTGCTATTAAGCTTATATGCGGGTTGTTAGGCAGAAGCTCTGCTATGTTATCAGAATCCGTTCACTCTTTAGCTGATTCAGTTAATAGCATTTGCCTTATAATAGGGCTAAAAAGCGGGAACAAACCAGCTGATGACCAACACCCATTTGGTTACGGGCTTGAGGCAAATGTATGGACTCTTGTAGCATGCCTTTTGATGATAGCAAGTGCTTGTTTATCTTTATTTTGGGGCATAAACAGAATAGCTATTCATCATGAAGTAGAAGAATTATTTAATCATTATAACTTAATACTCGTGTCTTTAATTGGATCAGCTCTATTTGAATTATGGGCAATAAATAATGCTGCAAAAGCTGTTGTAGCTGAAACAAAATCAGATTATGGCAACCCTTTAACCAGGTTTTTATTTTCAATAAAATATGTTAATAAAGTTAAAAGCCCGACCACAAGGTTTGTATGGTATGAAGATACCGCAGCTTTTACAGGTGTTATAATAGCATTAATTGCAGTTACTTTGGCAGTATATGTTGTACCACCAGAATATGCATATTTACCTGATGGAATAGCTTCATTAATAATTGGCTTAATACTATTATCTCTGGCTATATATCTTTTTAGAAATTATTTAACAACTTTAGGTGCTGCAGCAAAGCCCCAGGTGGAACAGGTTATAAAGGATATTACTCTTAGTGTAAATGGTATATCAGAAGTATACGATCTTAAAACCATGGATATGGGAGCATCGGGACTTATTGTTAATATGGAAATTGAAGTTGACCCTGAAATACCCGTAAAAGATGTTGACGATTTAACTGAAAAAATTGAAGAAAGATTAAAAAACAAAATGCCTTCGATCAGTCATGTCAATATAGAAGTTCAGGCAGATGAAACAGAGCAAAACTGGTATGAAAGATTCAGCAATCTGATTGAAGAAGGCATTAAAGAAAATATCATTAACCGTAGAGAAGCACGTATTTTAGAAAACTTTTATACTTTTACTGATACAACAGTATGCGAAGTAATGATACCAAGAACTGATATCAACTGTCTTGATAAAGATCAAAATATAACTGATCTTATTAACCTTGTAATTGAAACAGGTCATACCAGAATACCTATTTATGAAGAAAGTATTGACAATATAATTGGGCTAATTCATGCTAAAGACCTCTTTAAAATTTATCAGAACGGTAACAATAATTCTATAAAATTACTGGATTTAATGCGTGAACTTCCACGTGTGCCTGAAAATAAACCTATAAGCATAATGTTAAATGAAATGATTTCAGAAAAACATCAGATGGCACTGGTTGCAGATGAACACGGTGGTATTGCTGGCCTTGTAACAATTGAAGATATTCTTGAAGAAATCTTTGGAGAAATATGGGATGAATATGACGTAGAAATCATTGAGGCTAAAAGAATTGACAAAAACTCTGTACTGATATCTGCTAAGTTAAACATTGAAGAGGTGAATGAAAGATTTGATTTAGACATATATTCTGATGAATTTAATACTATTGGTGGTTACATATTTGGTCAATTAGGACGAGTTCCTATTGCCAAAGATGAAGTTAAATTTAATGACTGGACCTTCACTGTTGAATCTGTGGATGGACATAAACTGGAATATATAAAGATTTATAACCCTGAAGGTATTATTGATAAAATTGAACAAGAAGAACAAGAAGAACGGGATGAAGAAAATTGCATTAACAATAAAAAAGTTAAGTAATTAAAAACATTTATAATATATTAGCTATCGAAAATTAATCCAGAGGGAAATAGTAACAAACAGCCGAATTCGTAATAGTTAATAGTTTACCATCATCCCTTTCAACACAAAGTGCCATATCATCACGCCATTTTGGTTTAGCTATAATAACATCTCCATTAACCAGCTTTATTTCAATCTTTCTTGAAGCTAATATATATTCTTTTAATTGTGTTTTAGTTGGGCCTTGTAAGTCAGTAACCATAAACAATTCCTTTACTTAAATCATATACCCTTATTGATCATCACTACCTTCAGGAATCTCAATTTCAATCTCTTCAATCTCTTCATCATTCTGATTATTCGGTTCTTCCTGAATATTTTCCTGATTTTGATCAGCCGGAGTTCCTGATTCATCTTGAATTTGATTTGTAGGTTCTGAATCATCACCTTCTTTTACAGGCAAGTCATCTTCATTAATTGTATTACCAAATGAATACGTACCCTTTGATTTAAAAGCGGGTTTTATTTTATCTTCAATAGATTCTCTTGCCTTTTCAAGTTCTTCTTTAGAGACTATTTTATTTAATTCGCTAATTCTTTTATCAATTTTATCTTTATTATATGCATCTTGCTCAAGTTCAAGATATTTTATATAACTATACAAAGCCTCAGGATAAATTTTATTTAAATCATAAGATTCACCAAGGTGAAAATAAATTTCACCAATAGTATTATCATACTGTAAAGCTTCCAGATATTTTTCAATTGCTGTATCTACTTTTCCCATACCATAATATGCAAACCCAAGACTATCAATAGTTGCAGCACTATTTGGTTTAAGTTCCAGAGATTTTTCACAGTTCTTAATAGCATCTGCATATTCACCAATATTACCCTGAGCATAACAAAGATTATTTAAAGCCTCAGAAAAATCTGGTTTTAATTCTGCAGCTCTGGCAGAATACAATTTAGATTGAGGAAAATCCCTTAACTTAGCATAAACAACCCCAATATCATAGTTAATGAATGCGTTATCAGGCTCAAACTCCAAAGCTTTATTTAATTTTTCTATACCTTCAATAGATTTACCCTGTTGATCAAGCACCAAACCAAGGCTATAATAAGCTTGCATTTCATCAGACTTATCTTTAATTATTGCAGTATAAATTTCTCCTGCCTCAGGATATTTTTTCTGCATTTCTAAAACAAGGCCCAGGCGGTATTTGGCTTTTATATTGCCGGGTTCCAGGTCAATAGCTTTTCTATAAAAACCTTCTGCAAGGTCATACTCTTCCTTATTAGCATAACCATCTCCATAACTTACATAAATACTCATAAAACGAGAATCAATATTCTCTATTATATCGTTAGGCAAGTTAATTTGAACAGCCTTAGCCTGCATTGTATTTAAACATAAAGTTAAAGCAATAAAAACAAATAAAAATATCTTTTTAATTCTAGTTTTTCTCATAACAACCAATTCATATTATTATTAATAAACAACTAAACAATTTTAACATCCAATATTAATCCTTGAAAGTAATTATAGATTCCAGAAAAATAAATTGGTGGCGTAATTGTCTGCTATGTGGGTTATTAAACCCAAGAATTAAAATCTGTTACCTGATAATTAATTTCACGAGTTGGTATAAAATGTAATAACATACCCAATAATTAATAAAAAGAAACAACCTTTGATTTAAAATAAAATTTGTTTTTAATTTTAACTTTTACAAAATGAAAAAAACTTTTAACGATGAAATAATTTATAGTCCTTTAGCTTATATATTAAGTCTTCTATTATGCACAGTATGGTTAATTTTAATATTTATTGGACCATTATTATATAAATTACCTCAAAGCTTTTATAGCTTTTCAGATATGTATTATTATCTGTTTCATTTTACCTGTCATCAACAACCTTCAAGATGCTACTGGTTACTTGATTATCAATTACCAGTATGTGTAAGATGTTTTGGTATTTATTTTGGAGCATTTATAGGTTTATTGGTTTATCCATTTTTCAAAAGTATTAAATCAACAAGTATACCAAAAAAAGCCTGGTTATTATTATGCTTTTTGCCTATTGGCATTGATGGTATATGTTCTACAATTCACATATACTCAAGCCCTCACTGGTTAAGACTTATAACAGGCATACTGTGTGGTGGTGTAGCAATGTATTATATTATTCCCGGGTTAAATGATGTAGTCAGAATAGTTAAAGATAATTAAAACCAATTATTAACTGTTAGATAGACTGTTCAATTTTATGTGTAGTATTCTTTATAGAATTAGTTTTGTTAAGAATATGTTTGAATAAATCCTCAGCATTCATTTTAGTTATTTTATTAGTCCAGCTTGTGATGTAGTGAGTAGCAGTAAGAAGTTTGTCATTAATAGTTTCAATCCGTCTACACAAGTGTTTAACATCTAGTTTAACAACAAAATCAATATTCTTCTTATCTAAACGTCTGTTAACAGATTTACCTGCATAGATAAAGTCTTCTAAAAGTCTTTTATAATTGCTTTCTTTTAGATTCATATAAAAATAAATGATACTAAACTTTGTATACCTTAAAATAGACTTGGTATCTTCATCATAATCCTTGGCATTCATGCTAGCAAGAATTTTATCTGAGGTTGCTTCATAATTATCAAGGGAACTGTTTATTTTAACAAGCGCAGAAATAAAGATTTCTCTGGCATTTTTCACTACTTCATAAGCTTTATCTGTACCTTTTAATGAATTTTTTGTAATAACCTGCGCATCTCTAATATTTTGTTTAACTTTAAGCATAGTGCCTTCACCGAACATTTTTAAAAAGTTCTGGCTTCCAGAAAGAATTGATTCGGAAGTTTTTGCAGACATTTCAACAAATGAAGAAATTCTTATAGGTTCAACCACAACAAAATCAACATTTTTATGCTTATTATTTAGAGGTGGCTCAATTTCCAAAGACTTTGAACCCACCAAGCCTGTAAATTGAATTGTTATTGTTGAGCCCTTGGGAATGATAATATCCGGTTTGTTAAGCCTGAATGTAACATCGACTTTATCGTTGTTTATTTCATAATCATAAACATCCCCTACGGTAACTCCCATCAAGTGAACTGGAGCACCAATTTCTAATCCATCAATATCATTAAACCTGACTGTTAATAGTTTATGATCCGATTTTATATTTGTATAACAACCGTAACCAATCCATAAACCAGCTAGAATAAGGAATAAATACAATATGATTTCAATTATTATGACTTTTTTTTTCATATGTTCAATGCCAGATAGAATTCATTAATTATTTTTCCATAAAAATAAATTTTAAGTTTATATTTATATTTTTAAAGCATTTGCAATATCCTGCATTGTTTCAGAGTAAACAACAGGATCAACTTCCGTTAATAAAGCCTTTTCTTTAATTACTTTAAAGTGTTTACCTCTTTTTTCAAGCTTAGAAAAATAAATCTCTTTCAATAAAACTTCTGATGATAGTCTCCAGATATTAATACCAGTTAAATCAATATAAATATAAGCTCTCCAGTTTAAATCATTATAGTCTTTATATTTTATTTCACTTTCATCAAAATCATTCATACTAAAGCCAACCCATGAAGACTTAAACAATTTTTCCTGAAATATATTAAAGGGCACTTTTACTTCAGCAAATCTTACAGAAACAACGGCTCCAGATTTTTCACTGTCATCAATAGAGTATACTTCTCTTTCTAATTGTTTAAAAGGTGAACATATTTCTCTTTTATCAAGTAATTGCTTCCATTTGGCTATTTCTTCTTCGGTTAAAAGCACCGGATGAAGAATTTTTAGCACACAATTATCTGTTAATTCAATTTCTTTTTCTTGAATATCAATTAATTTCTCTTTTTCAACAGGTAAAATAACCTTAAGTTTATTGTCATTTTTATCTGATACTAACCATAAAAGCCTGCAGGCCAGATTATTATTTATTGGATTATTATTAAAAATATCTTTCCATACCGCACATGGCCAGGACCGTTGCTGACACATAGCTTGTTCTAATCTATTTATCTGAAGCTTTAATGTCTCTTCTAACAAATTATAAGTATCTTGAATTGAATTAAATTCATCTTCATACTTACTTTTGAGCAGTTTAGGAGAAGTACTGGATTTTTCATCTGATTCCCTATCTGTATATTCTATGTTAATAGAACCATCTTTTGACAGTTCTAAATAAACCAGATAATCTCTTCCAAGAATCCAGTTGTGAACTCCATTAACATCCAGGCCACAATCATCTGTAGTAAGGTCATTAAGTATATCTACAGAAAAGCCCAGTCGGGCCCCTTGCTTTTGCAGGGCACTATAAATTGCTTTTTTATTGTCTCTATTTTTAACCAGAAATTGTATTTTCTGCAGAACTCTTAATGATTCATTGGTTTCAATATTTTCCAGTGCATAAATAGCTGCACGACAAAATTCATTAAATTGATTATATTTTTTACAGAATTCATAGAGATCATCAACAATATAAGGTTTATTCAAAAATCCTAGCCCCCATATTGCTGACCTTGTAATATTACGTCCTAATTCCTCATATTCTGTCATATCTTGAAAGTCTTGATATAGTTGGCGTTGAATACCAAGAATTACTTCCATATCAAGAGTACCTCCAGATAAATGGGCAAGCTTTTTACATTCATCTTCTGATGGTAAATAGGAACTCCACAGGTCATGGCATAATTGTCTTACTCTTGTAATGTCTTCATCACCAAGAACTTCATACCATTTCTTAATCCATTTTTCAGACGGTACAATACTATAACCTTTCAAGAATAGGCATAAAAGTTCATTGTTGCCACGTGAAAAATAATGCAAAATGTCTAATTGATTATAAACTTTAGGCAGGAGATCTTTGCAAAAACTTTTAAGCTTAATAACAATATCTTCAGAGCCAAGTTTAATTAAAGTAATAATAAGAGGTGAAACTTCAGGAAAATGCCCGTAACCTTTAAACTTTGTTTTAAAATTAAGAACCTGCTCGAAAGCTATATTACATAAGTGTTCAACATTTTCTTCCCTTGATTGTTCAATTGAACGAACAATTATTCTTAATAGCAATAGCCAGAAACGACAATCATAGTGAAATAACCAGACTGATTTTGACTTACCAGTTTTAGGAAAAGCCTGTTTCCAACTTAGATCATAATGTTCAATAAAACTTTCTGTTGTTAAGGGTAAAGACTCTTTGGTTAAAGAATTTATTACTGCGGCGATTAACTCATATCGATAATTTTTAAGAAAATACCTGTTTTCAAGAATAATTAACAAAATTAACTGACGCATTTCATCAGGCAATGTAGCTAGTTCAGCAATTTGAGGTATTTTAATAGATTGAGAAACACTTAAGCCCAGATCATATAAAACATCCTGATTTTCTTCCTCTTCCGAAACAATCTCATGTTTATCTTCAAATTGATCACAAACCTGATTAAGTAATAATTTTAAATCTTCTATAACCTGAGGAGGTGACATTATTTTAAAATATTTCAATTTATTTCACCTTAATTCTCTGTTACTACTTTTAAAGAAATTATATAATTTTAAATTTATTACTTCAATTAACATATAAATTATGTTCTTAGAATATGTTAATCAAAGCGTGTAAATAACATCTATGAAAAAGACTCCAGCATAACTATATCAATATTCAGAAAAATGAAAAGATTAAGCCAGATTTAAAAGACCTGTAGAGCTTGTTTTTTAAACCCTGCTCGGATAAGTGATTAATCTCTGATATTTTATTAAAATCAGTTATTTCAAGGTTTTATAAATTAATTAAGCAGGATATCTTGTAAATTTTTTGTTATAAAACTTTTAAAAATAGTAAATCTAAAAAATTCAGGACTCTTAAATTGATATAAGTATATATTTCATGTCAAAATAAGGTATTAAATGGTACATTTCTCGACTATATCAAGACAATCCCCGGTTTCTTATAAAAACAACCCTGTGAATTTCACAGCAAAAAAAAATCCTGTGAAAAATAATCCTGCAAAAGTCGAAAATGCACCTGTTTTAGAACATAATTTAAACCCTAAAGAATTTAACTGGTTATTTGCAAGATATGTAACAGGAATGAACGACAAGCATCATTGTACTAATGGCTTTAAAGGGCCTTATAGTGATAAGATAGGTGCTCCAGACAGATTAAAAAGAATGGGCAAAACCACTATAGATAGCACAATAAAATTTGATGAGCAACCTGTTAAT
>JBFMGH010000510.1:0-12565 GCA_040752795.1 Cyanobacteriota bacterium | reverse complement strand
CCAGGAAGAGCCAACAAAAACCGAAAAGAAACATGAAAATATTAATTATTTTGATTCTTATATAAAAGCCTTTATGCAAGAAAAAAATTATTCGGCTACAGCAATAATTTTGAATGAACAATCTCTTGAAATTAAAACGTTTACACCATATAACATGGATTTATTTGATAAGATTAACCCCAAACTTAGAAAAGAAATTGAAAATATATTAAATAACAATAATACATATAATGTAGCTAGTTCTCTACCTTCTGAAACTATTGGATATATTCTAGTATCTAATCTGGCAGGTCTGGGTTATATTGCAACAACAATTGAAGAACCTAATATTAAAAAAATGATTTCAACAGGAAGACTTATGATTGCATCCGTTACCGGCATGGATCTTGAAAAAGATTTATTGCCAATTCTTTCAGGACATACTACTGTTGCTGCTACTGAATTTAAAAAAGAAACCGAGCCAGTTCTCTTAATATCATTTAGACCAGAAACAATTGAAGTATTTAATAAACTTTTATCTATGGCAGAAAAACTTAATTGTCCTGTTAAGGTAGAAAATAAGAAAATCAAGGGGGAGGAAGTTAAAATTCTTACAGAAAATTCTATGCCTTTTCCGATAGCTTATGCGAAGATTAATGATTCTATTGCTTTTGGCAAGTTTGATGTTGTTAAGAATCTTATTAATATTGCGAGAAATCCTAATAAACTGCTTGTTCAATCTTCAAACTTTAAGAATTTTGACCCTTTAATGAATGAAAGTACTAATTTATCAGTATATATAAATTTTGACAAATTTGCTGATGTTCTGGAAAATCACTCTGTAGCAAATATACCTGATAATGCAAGAGACCTGTTAGATGCATTTTATCTATCTTTTTCTAATGAAAAAGATAATATTTTTGTCATGTCAATGCTGGTTAAATTTAAACAACTAAAATCCAATAAATAATAACTTTTTCCAGTAATTAAAGCGTGTAAGAAAATGTAAGATCAAAAATTTAGTATTATTTAAAATAGTATCGCTGAGTCTTCTGAATATGCAAAATTGTTTTTTGATTTATTAAATTTTTAAAACTTTTATTTCTATGATCTTAAAAATGAAAAATGTATGCTATATGTTATTTCTTATTACAAAGTGCAAATTGTGAAAATGGTTACTACTAAACTAAAGGGCAGGAAATAAATTATGAGTGGATTTTCAAGAAAGAGACGTAAGGTTTCTAAGTTTGTTAATAGTTTTGATATAACTAAAGTTATTAGTTGCTTAGCATTAGCCTGTACGGTTTCTTTAACACCAGTACAAGCACAGCAAATAATAATTGATGGTAATACAAATACTTCTTTAAACATTAATGGTAGTACAACAACAGTTACAACAACTACTACTAAAGCCAATAATGCTTTTAATTCATTTAGTAGATTTAATGTTAATTCAGGAAACACAGTTAATCTGGTAGTGCCTGATACCTCAGATAATTTGATAAATTTAATTCATGATGAAGCAACACAAATAGATGGTATTCTTAATGCTATAAAAAATAATGAAATTGGTGGCAATATATTTCTTGTGAACCCTCATGGTGTAACAGTTGGCACTGAAGGAATTGTAAATGTTGGTGCTTTGACAACAATTACTCCTACAACTGTCTTTATGAATAATTTTTTTAATGCACCAGGAGATCCATCTGATGCTTCAATAAACGCAATTATAAATGGAACCGCTCCTATAAATTCTGCTTCTGAAATTAATATATCAGGAAAAATTAATGCTATTACGGATGTTAAGTTAGATAGTGGTAGCGTAAATATTGATGGAGATATTTATACAGGTGCTAAATTTGAATATGATTTTGATACAGGTGATTTTGTAAATCTTAATTCCGCTGAATATACAGAAGATAATAACTCACTGAATATTGTATTAGAAAATGGTAGTGTTGTAATTAAAGCCCTGGGAGATATTTATCAGGATGGCCTTATTATAGCTGGTGAAAACGTAGAATTGCATGCTAATAATGTTCACATTGCTGATACATCTTTTATTTACACTAGAAAAGATTTTTTAATTAATAGTGTTGCCGAAATTGATTTCTCTGGAATGGCTGATTCTAAAGGGGATGTTTTACTCGAATCTTTGACAGATAATATATTTTTAAATGAAGGTTCAATAATTCGCACAACAAGAGAGATAAACGTAAATACTCCAGGAACAATCTTTCTTGATGGTACCCTTGAGACAAGGGGAGGCTACGCCTATTTAAAAATATTTGAAGATGAAACTATTGATCCCGATAGTAATATAGGTGCTACCATTTTTAATGGTAATATTTTTGTTGATCCAGTTGATACATTTAATTTTAACGGTAGTGATATAAATTTAAATGGTACTGTGATAGGAAATGGCTCATTAGTTGTATTAAATGGGCCGGGTGAAATTGATATTATTAATGAATCTATTAATAACATAGTTACTGATGAATTATCAGCTTCAGGTGGCAGCCTTGAAGGCCAGATATTTATAAATGGTATTCAACAATTAAATGACTATACAAATGCAGGTACTAATACAGATATAAGTGTAACTATTGGCGGAGATATCCCTGGCAGTAGTGAAATTTGGGTTGAGAATAAAACCATTGCAGATATAATTATTGGAGGAACTGTTCTGACCAATAATGGTTTAGCTAAATTCTATAACCAAAGTGGCAACATTTTAGCCGATAGCCAAACTATAATATCTAATGAAATAATACTGGAAGCTTCCAGTATGTTTAACTTTGCTTCAGATGATCTGGTTAACTTTCAATATATAGTTTTGATAAATACAGATCTTAATGCTTCAAGTGGTATTGATATTTATTCAGATGGCTTAATGTTAAGTGCTTCTGAATTAAGAGTTACACATGGTGGAATAGATATTAATACTTCTGTAGGAACTGTACTACTTCCTGATATTTCTTTTTATAATTATGATACCAGTCTTGAGACTATAATTTCTGGCCAGATATTTGCAGATATTGCTCAACATACCAGTGAATTTCCTGATCCTATAAATTTAAATCAAACAGTATTAGATGCCAGTGGTGAAATAAATATTAATTCAGGAATGTTTTTTGTTGACTTATTCTCTACAATTCAAACTCAGGAATGTTTTACAGCAGAGGGGGAAACCATATTAATTGGTGGTAACTCATTTATTTTTTCCTGGGGTGATATAAACTTATTAGCTTTAAATAATGAAGCATCTGGTTCTGTAATGACATTTGGGATGAACAGTCTTGCAGATATATCAAATATATTTACTGACCCATTTAGTCATAAGCCTGATGTAAATGATATAATGGGATTCGCATACACGCCTATGCTTCTTGCAGATGGGTCTATTTCTATTGCTGCTCCTATTAATGTTCCGCCGGTAGGTTTTCAGCCAGCTGCTATGATCGGGCAGCAAAATATCAGATCTATATTTAATAGTAATTTTGACGATATGGGTCTTGTGATCCTATCGAATTCTCTCGTCGACTCTTATGAAGACGTTCAGATATATGCCGATGCTGTTGCATTACTTGATGCTGATATACTATCTGTAACTGGAAATATTGATATTGCAGCAACCTATGGAGCTGCATTATTACCAGATATTTCTTTTTTACCAGATTATTTTACAGACAATTCTGTTGAGAGTGATTTTAATTTTGTAAGAAATTATCTTGATAAAGTAAGCAGTATTTTTGAACAATATGATGACGTAGCCTGCATTGCCGGAACATATTTAAATGCCGCTGGAAATATTAATATTGACCAGGGACTAATATTTACAAGTTCATATTCTACAATACAAACAGGAGGAGATTTCTCAACAACCAGCACCCTCTCAAACTTTATAGGCCTTAATGATATTAGCACAGGAGGAGATGTTAATATTTTTGCTTTAAATGATGATAGTGTTGGTGCAATATTTATGCTTGGCCTTGATGGTATTATGGAGGCTTATGGAAAACCTGAGCCATATACAGCCTCGCCGCTGTTTGAATCAATTACACTTATAGTTTCAACTGGTGCAGTCAATTTATTATCCCTTGATCCGGAACTTGTCCAAACAAATGCCCAGAATCTTGAAATAAATAATATTTATGATTATTTCAGTGATGATTTAACGGATGGCCATATTGTAGGAATGCTTGATTCTAGCATTAATTCTGGCGCTGGCATGACAATTACAGCTGATTTAACAGCTCTAGTTGCTGCTGATAATTTCAATATGGATGGTGATGTATCTGTTGTCTCTTCTCTTGGGACAATCTTACTTCCTGATTTTATGCCTTTATTTACTTATTTCTTGAATCCTGAAAATGCTGGTCAAATTATATTTCCTGAATATCTGAATCCTGTAAATTATAATCAATCAAGTTTTGTAAATGCAGGTAATAATGTTGATATCTTTTCAGGTATATTATATTCTCAAATGTTTTCTCACGTTGAAGCAAATGGAACATTGACTTCTGATAGTGTTATAAGTGCTGTTATTGGCGACGGCTTACTGATTGGATGGAATAATATTAATTTTAATGCGCTGAATTCTGAGGATACCGGTATTATTTTGATAACGGGCATTGAAGAATTTATTGATATAGCAGGTGATTATCTAAAAGATTATGGAATAGAATTTAGTGAACCAACTTATCTTAATGATTATGAACCAAGATTAGAAATATTTTGCTTTGAAGACATTAATATAAATGCAGGGCTTTTTAATGGTGATGTTCGAGATAATACTGATCCCTTAAAAGATCTCCATATTGTAGCTCTTTCAGATATAAACACAATTTCTGAAAATGGTGACATTAATATTACCGGAGACATTATAGGTATATTAGGAACACCAGTTAAAACTAAATATGGAAATATAAATCTTCTTTCTTCAACAGGAACAGTTCTTGCACCTGATATTATACCGTTATTGCCCCGCTTGATAGATAAAGAATCTGTATTGTCTGGAGATATTGCGCTATCAAATGATAACATTAAACTGTTTGCACCTAAATCTATTAATACCAATCTCCCATCAATTATTATTGATTTAGAAGATATTCAAAATATGAGAGAAACTTACCTGAATGCAGGCCAGAATATTAATATTCAGTCAGGCATTTTGTTTGCTGATTTATTTGCAGACCTTGTAGCTGGAAACAATCTTTCTACAGATAGTGTTGCAACAGCTATTGTTGGAGAGGCTGAATTAATTGGTAGTATGGGCAATGTTAGTATTAATGCATTAAATAATCAAGACAGTGGATTGATATTAATGGCAGGCCTTACAGAATTAATTGCTGAAATAGACCTGTACTTACTTGGCCAGAAAATTGAAACCGGATCAAATATGACTGATTATTTTGGTTATATCCCTATGTTAAATGCAGGACAGAATGTTAATATTTTATCACTATCCCCTGTAGCCAACTGTGGTTGTGCTACCGCTCCTAAAAATGCAGATTCATACAGTTTTGCCTTTAATGAAGATGATTTACCAGATGCTAATTATACAGTTATAATGGGTTATGATATATATGGAAACACTAATATTAATATTAATGGTGATATAGTAGGTATTTCAAGTGCTTCAATATGGGCAGGTACAGGTGATCTAAATATAGATTCAACATATGCAACAGCACTTTTACCTGATTTTATTTCTCTGTTTGAATACCTGAATAATGACACTAAACCAGCTGGTGGCGATCTTATTATTGTTGATGATATAGTTCCTCCTGAGATGAGAGAAGTTCCACCTGAAATTATGGACCTTTCTTTTGCTAGCAGAACTCAAATTAAAACACCGGGTAATATTAATATTAATACTGGTGGTCTTTATGCCCAGTTATTTTCTGATCTGGAAACTGAACAGAATGTTAATATAAACAGTTCAGCAACTACTGTTGCAGGAGATTCAACTATAATTGCTTTAAATGACATAAATATTAATGCTTCAAATGATTCAGAAATAGGTTATGTTGTTATTGTTGCAACTGAAAGCCTTATAGACCTTGCTAAAATATATGTTAAACAAGAAAACCCTTCTATTATTATACCTGATGATATAATAATAGAGATGTTGCCTAATATTCAGGCTGGAAATAATATTAATATAACAGCAATATCCCCGCCAACTGTTGTTATGGCTGAAGTTGGAAATGAAATTGATTTCCTTAATGATATCCCTGATGGCCATTATATAGCTATTCTGGATTATAACATAGCTGCAGGTGGCGATATAAATATAACCTCTAAAGATTTTGTCGGTATTACAGGTTCTTTTATTTCTACTGATACAGGCAATATAAATATAAATAGTGGTGCAGGAACAGTTTTATTGCCAAGCTATACATTATTTATGGATGATGCAATGAAATCCGAAGTTCCTGTTAGTGGTAATATTTTCCTTTCAAGATCTATTGTTAATAATCAGCCAATTTTATCAGATTTAATTGATGAAAACCTTCCTATTATATCTGATTTACTTTCTGAGGAGGTCTCTGATCAAGATTTTGATTCATTATTTGATGCTATGAGCCTTAAAACTAACTTAATGGCTGGTGGAAATGTTACTATTAATTCAGGTATAAAATTTGTTAATCTTTTCTCAGATATTTATGCTGGAGGTAACTTTACATCAACCAGTGTTATTTCAATGATTGGTGGAGATGCAACCATATTAGCTGATGGAAGCGTTTCTATTTATGCAACTAATCATCCTCAAGTTGGTGAAATTACTTTTGTTGGTCATCAATATTTATTAGAAAATAATAATGCCTTTCCATATTTTACACCAATGATTATAGCTGGTAAAAATATAAATATAGCATCTACAATGACTACAGGAGGCGATCTGCCATTATCTGATGATATTGATGACATTTTCGATCTTACACTTCCTGAAGACAGCCTTGTTGGAATTATTGGCTATGAGCTTATGGCTGGTAACAATATAAATATCAGTGGTGATTATGTTGCAATATTGGATTCAAATTTAGTTGCAGAAGAAGATATAAATATAAATACCTCTATATGTACTATAATATCACCATATTATAAACAATACTTTGATGATAATCCATCTAAAGCTGCACCAGCGAGACCAATGCATGAAGATAACTACATTTTGCCTGTAATATCAATGGATTTTGGAGATGATAATAGAAGTACATTAATGGCTGGTAACGATATAGTTATAAATGCAGGCGGTATTTTTGCCCTGTTTAGTTCAGATATTGCTACAGGTGATGACTTTACTTCAAACAGTGTGCTCACTTCCATCATCGGTGACCCGCAAATTATGACCGGTGATGATATGGATATTAATGCCAGTAATAATGATAATTTTGGCGCAATATTTATTATGGGTACTAATGACTTTGACTTATTTGATTTTGATTTTGATGATATGCCAATATTACTTGCTGAGGATGATATTGATCTTGATACAATACGTGGTTCTAATATATTTCCTGATATAAGTATAATAGATTCTCCTGGCTTTGAATTTTATGTAAATTCAGTACCTAGTGGATTACATATGGTAGGCATTTTTGACTCGATTGTTTTTGCTGTCGATGACCTCGATATTGATGCCGATTTTGTTATAATTGACGATTCATTTGTAGATTCTGGTATGAATATATTATTGAACTTGGTGCTTGGCGGAATATTTTTACCTGGAGAAGTTATGATGGCAAGCATGTTTATGCCATTCAGTCCTATATATCCTGTTATAGATCCTATGTTTCCATTTGTTGAAGACTTCCCAAATGATCCTGTCCTATTGCCTGGTGGAACTGTTTCCGGTAACAACTTGATTTCTGGTAGTTCCATTAATGCACAGATGGGCGATGTAATAATAAATTCTGGCGGTACAATTGCAAATGTATTTAGCACAATAAACGCTGGCAACAATATACAAATAAATTCTTCAGGTAATACATTAATGCTTGGAAGTACTACTACAAGTGCCGGAAATTCAATTAATATGACTACAAACACTATTAATTTAGGAACATTTGCTAATACTAGTGGCTTATTATCTGCCGTAGGATTTTCTGATGAAATTGCAAACTATGTTCAGCCTGATCAATTAGCACTGTTAAATTCAATGCCAAACGAAACAAATTTAAATGCTTCTATAGATGCTGTATTACAGGTTAATACGGGTAATATTAACGGAGGAACAATAAAAGCTGCTTCAGGCAATATTAAAATTAATGCACCAGGTGGTAATGTTGCCCTGGATTATATATCTGTACCGGGCACCTCTCAAGTTATAGCTGGAGGTAATTTAATAGAAATTAATGAAATTGATCCTACAATAGTAGATTTGAGAGTTCTTGGCTATGGTGGAACTATAAATGTTAACTCTGGAGTTTCTGGCCAGCTAGTTAATCTAACTGGAGATAATATTTTTGTCAATTTTAATGACGGAAATTCATCTGACCCACTGACATTTAATGTGTCTGGCTCTAATGGCTTAGCCAGTAACGTTAATATAACAGCAGGATCATCTCAGGGATTGGTGTTTAGTTCATTAAATTCAAATAATGCAACAATTAATAATTCATTGCAGAATACTTCATTAACCCTGTATAACACGATAATTGGCAATCAGTTCAATTTGAATTCTGATAGAATACTGGCAACAAATAACATTAATTTAAATAATGTTTCATTACTTGGATATTCTGGTGGTACAGCATATAATGTTGTTGTCTCGAACAATGGTAACCTTAATGTTACTCAGCTAAATACAATTAATGCTTCTATATCAACAACCGGTCCTGACCTTTATATCAATAACGCAATAGTAACTGGAAGTGCTAACTTTGCCAATAATACTTACACTGCAATAGTTGATAATACAGGCAATATAAATGTTGTTGGTGCTGATATAATTCTCAGCTCTAATGGCACATTTATGCTTGATCTTAATGCTTACAATGATATTTCTACAGATGCTAGTGTATTAGCTGCTATTCCTGGACTGGACATTACAGGTGCTATAGATAGCCCCGAGATAAACAATGATATTAATCAGACATCTAATACAGCTGAAGATAAAATATATGATATTCTTAATGACAGCTCTAAAAATAATAATGAATCAAATCTGTTAAGCTCTAAAGAACTTCTTGAAGTTGAAGGAAGCATCTTATATAAAGATAGCTATGTAATCGAAATATTAAATGAAGCTGTTGAAATATATAATAACTCTATAGCAACTAATGTTTCTGAAGAGGATGCATTGAAAAAAGCTTCGGCAGTTCTTAAAAAAGCCAACTTTGATATATTTATAGTAAAACAACTTTTAAAATATAGCACTATTAATAATAATTCAACCTTTGTAAAAATATTAAACGGTTATTCAACTGAAATATCGATAAAATAGTATTTGCTTGTTCACAGACCTCTTTTACATAAAAAATGACAATTAAAAAAAATAAAGCTGCCAGGATCGCAATGGCAGCTTTATTAGGTGTAAAAAAATGGCCATAAAGGCCATTATAAGGAGCAATTATGGAGTAAATTTTAGGCAATGATATTAAGTTTAGAGCTGCTGTATGATTGTTGTTGTGAATTATAATTTAATCCTATTTGTTGTTTATTCGCTTGGTGTTCAAATGGTTTATGCTGTTTAACCATATCTGAACATTTATGCTGTTTAACAACTTCTAACGATCTATTTTTGTCTTCAAATTTATATCTGTTTACTAAATTACTGTTAACCATAATAACCTCCATTAGCGGTACTGTATTTCTTTTCATACTATTATTATTGTTGACTTTATTAAAAGTTGCCTCAGTAATAGTTCTGAATTATTAATAGGAAGAAAGTATGAGTTTTTCCAGATATCTGAGTTCAACAAAGTATCTATGTATAACGAGTGTCGAAATAAATAGAAAAATATATATTGTTAACGAGTTTTTGGAATTTTATTTATCTAAGCTCAGATGAAAATATGTCAAAATTTCTTGTTTAATTTGATCTCTAATGTTTCTAAATGAAGTTAATATTTCAGTTTCATTACCTTTAACACTTGCAGGATCTTCAAAACCCCAGTGAATTTTTGGGGTTTTGCTAAAATATATCGGGCAGGTTTCTCTGGCATTGTCACAAACACTAATTACCAGGTCAAAATCAATGTTTTTATATTCTTCAATATGATTTGAGGTTTGACAGGAAATATCTATACCAATTTCCTCCATTACTTTTATTGAATAAACATTTATTGAAACAGGATTTGTTCCAGCACTGAATACTTCATATTTATTATTTCCAAAATGTTTTAATAAACCTTCGGCCATTTGCGAACGACAAGAATTACCTGTGCAAAGAAATAAAACCTTTTTCTTCATGGTTTTCACTCCTAAAATTATTCACACGTTTCACAAGAACCTGTTTCTTGGTTAAACCATTTTTTCTTAAACCACAATGAAAGATTAACCAGGCTAATTAAAACCGGTACTTCAACAAGAGGGCCTATGACAGCAGCAAAAGCAACTCCTGAGCCTATTCCAAAAACAGCTACAGAAACTGCAATAGCTAATTCGAAATTGTTACTTGCTGCAGTAAATGACAATGAAGCAGATTGCTCATAATTTGCTCCCAGTTTTTTGCTTAATGCAAAGCTGACTATGAACATAACAATAAAATAAATCAAAAGAGGCAAAGCAATTCTTAAAACATCAAAAGGAATTTCTACTATCATTTCGCCTTTTAAGCTGAACATTACAAAAATAGTGAAAAGCAATGCTATTAAAGTTATAGGGCTTATTTGAGGGATAAATTTATTCTGATACCACTCTTTGTCTTTGACTCTAATTAAAGTAAATCTTGTTATAATTCCCGCTATAAATGGTATGCCAAGATAAATAAATACACTCTGAGCAATCATTAAAAAATTAACATTTACAATATTACCCTTTAAACCAAATAATGGTGGTAAAACTGTTACAAATACCCAAGCGTAAAGAGCAAAGAAAAGAACCTGAAATATACTATTAAATGCTACAAGAGCCGCACAATATTCTGTGTCTCCTTTTGCAAGATCATTCCAAACTATTACCATTGCAATACATCGTGCAAGACCTATTATAATAAGTCCTACCATGTATTCAGGCTTATCTGCAAGAAATGCAATTGCAAGAAGAAACATTAATATAGGTCCAATTAGCCAGTTTAGCACCAGAGATAATCCAAGAACCTTAAAATTCTTAAATACTTCTACCAGCTCTTCATATTTAACCTTCGCTAAAGGGGGATACATCATTAAAATAAGACCAATTGCAATAGGTATATTTGTAGTACCCCATTGAAACTGGTCAATAAAAGTTTGAATGCCAGGTACAAGAGAACCCGCACCAACTCCTATTCCCATAGCCAGAAAGATCCACATGGTTAAATATCTGTCTAAAAAAGATAATTTTTTACTAACACTAACACTTTCAGACATTATTTATCGTGCCTCCATTTAATAACTAACCAACAAATGATTGGAGATAAAATATATTCCAACAAGAATAAAAATTGTTGCGGTTATTTTTCTAGCCCAGATTTCAAATTGTGTAAGTTTATCAAACAATTTAGTTATAGAACACAGGCCTAAAGACATAAGTATTGCTATCACAATTACTGGTAATCCCGTCCCAATACCAAATAACGCCGGAAATATTATGGTAGAATTATTCTTAATAGCCAGTGGTATTAGACTTCCGAAAAATAATCCGGCTGAAGCTGGGCAGAAAGAAAGACTAAATATAATTCCCAGTGCTAATGCTCCGGGCAAGCCGGTTTCTTTTAGCCTGTTTGCTCTTTCGTTAGAGCAAAATGAATAGTTTAAGTTAATTTTAATTAAATCAAGTAGTAATAAACCAATGATAATTAATAACGGTCCAATAATAATATTCATATATTTTTGCAGAAAATTAGCAACCACAGGAACTGATAAAATACCTTTAAGAACTAAATAACCTATTATTATATAGCTAATACTTCTTCCAAAAGAATAAATAATCCCGGAAAGAAATACTTTTAGCGGATGCAAGAATTGTTTACCTATAAACGTAACAGCAGCAACATTAGTTCCAAGAGTACACGGGCTAATGGAAGCTAATATACCGATCCATAAAGCTGTAATCATTTCAAGCAAAGTTATTTACCTGTATTAATTAAGGATTTAATTTCTTTTACAATATATTCTTCAAATTTTTTCTGATTACCTAAATATTGCCAGATCTTATCCAGATTTTTCCAGCTTATTTCTTTTCCATTATCTAGCTTTGAAATAATTATTGATTTTGTATATAACTGATAATCTTTATTATAGTGTTGATTATTCTTTTCTTCTGTATTGACTACTTTGTATTTTAATGAGCCGTCTTTTAACAAGCGGGCATAATTATTCTTTAAGGCTTCTCTGGTATAGTTTTCTATTTTAATACAGTTTGAGCACCTGTAGTTATCGTGAAAATAATATACAATCAGATTGGTTTTATTATTTGGTTCAGCAAAATAACAGCT
>JBFMGH010000509.1:0-5237 GCA_040752795.1 Cyanobacteriota bacterium | reverse complement strand
TTTTCGGTGCTGCGCACCGAAAAACACCCGCCCCTTAATTCCCTGAAATCTATCATTACTTTCAAGGAAAAGTATATATATTTATTCCAAACTACCAGATTCCACTCCTACTTGCTTGAATCATATTTCATAACACGTATATGTGATAACTATCACATGTAAATGGTGATAATCATTACTGAATGCTTGACAAAAACAGGTAATAATATGAATACAAGCAAGGGACATTTTTAAAGGAGAAAGCCATGAGTTGTAGTACAATTACTGATAGACATAAAGAAATCTTGGATCTGATTAATGATGGTTTCTGCTTGCCAAGAGAAATAGCATTTGAGTTAAAAGCAAACAAATCAAATATTTCAACGGCTCTGAAACATCTATTAGATCAAGGTATGGTTGTAAGAGAAAAATTTTATAGCACTTACATTTATGCTCTGAGCAAAGAAGAACTCAGAAAAGTAGTTTCTGATAAATCTAAAACTTATTCCAAACAAATGAAACAAGAAAGAACTATCTTCTGCCGTAGAAGAAATTCATTCTCTTATTAATTATCTTCTTTACTTACTTTCAAAGATATCTATTTCCGATACTACCCAGCACACATAAATAAAAGTAATTTTTTCTTACCTCACAAAAACACGCTTGCCACTAAATGGCAGGCTTTTTTATTGATTAATAAGACTTCTGCTACTTATAACGGATGTAAACGATATATGGGTTTAAATTATTCAATGAAATCTATAAATTACTTTCAAGGATCAGTATAGTTATTTTGAGACTTTATACCATTATGCCTATGCTTTTAACTAAAAAGACTTTTTCAAATTGTATCAATATTCAATACAACTCAGTAGACAAAGAGTATCTAATTTTTTTCTGGCAATCAAAAATACCCAACAATCAATATGACTTCTATCTGATTGTTCCGGATGTTAAAATATTAATTTAGTTAAATAAGAAAAGGTCTTATTATATGCCGAAACTAGCTATTTCATCAATAGGAAAAGACAAGCCCGGTATTGTAGGGGCATTTACTAAAGTTCTTTATGAATATGATTGTAATATCGAAGATGCCTCGATGACAATTCTTTGTAATCAGTTTTCCATGATTTTAATTATTTCTGGATCCGAAAAACTTGACATCCAAAACTTAACCTCTTCTCTTAAACAAGCCGGAGAATTTTTTGGTCTTAGATCTAATATTAACATCTTACCTGATGATTACAATATTAAAGAACAAGCCGGTTCATACTTGCCTTATATGCTTTGTGTTTCAGGTAGTGACAGACGGGGTATAGCCTTTAAAGTTACTGAAGTTCTTGCAAAATATAAAGTTAATATTACAGATTTCAACTCAAAACTCATTGGTAAAGAAACAAAACCTGTATACGTTATGATGCTTGAAACTGAAGTGCCTGATAGTATTGATTTCAATGCATTAAAAACCGAACTTAATAATATTGCCGAAGAAATGGATTTAGATATAAACCTTAACGAAATAGAATGTTGCAATGCCTAGCAGGTGCTGATTTTGACTGTATTAGATATCGTTTTATACCCTGACAAAGCTCTTAGAACAATTTGCGAGCCAGTAAGACAATTTGACTTAAATCTTTCAAAAATTATAGGCGATTTAACAGAAACTATGTATTATTTTCAGGGCACTGTTGGCCTGGCAGCTCCTCAGGTTAATATTTTAAAAAGAATCATCGTCATTGATGTTACAGCTAAAACTTCAAAAGACAAATTAATTGTCTTAATAAATCCTGAAATAGTTAGCTCTTCTAAAAATAAATATGTAAGAGAAGGCTGTTTAAGCATTCCTGATTATCTTGCTGATGTTAAGAGAGCAAAAAAAATAACCTTAAGAGCACAAGATTTAAATGGTAATGAATTTGAATATTCTACTAACGAATTTGAAGCTGTAGCCATTCAGCATGAAATTGATCACCTTGATGGAATTTTATTTATTGATAAAGTAGAGAGACTTAAAACAGGACTGATTAGAAGATCAATCAATCAGTTTGAAAAATAACTAATGTAAAGTGTCTATAAAAACACAAAATAATATGATACATAATTTCTGCTGTTAAATTATTAAATACAATACTATTTTCTAGCAACAACATTCCTTCAGGATTGTTATACCAATCCACGTAAGTAAACTATATATGCTTTAATTTTACTATAGGATGTTTTTCGGAGCTGCGCACCAAAAACACCCCTTAATTCACTGAAATCTATCATTACTTTCACTGAATTTTAAATAAAGGTTGCAAAAAAAGAAACTAACAACAATATTAAAGCACCTAAAAGCTGCTGTCATAAAGATTCTCATTAATATTACTACTCTGACTTTAAGTAATCTTCAAGGTTTTCAATAATTCTATCCATAGATTCATGCATAGATTCCGGGAAGAAATCATAGTTTTCTTTTATAATCTTCAGCCAAGTTCTAACATCATCATCGGTATCACCCTGAAGCAGGTTATCTTCAAGTATTTTTGATATATCATCATAAATTTTTTGTTGTTGATCAATTTCTGCTTTATCAGTTTTAACATTATTTAATTGTTGAAGTTTTTCCTGGGCATCCATTTGGTATCTTAAAAGGATAATTATAGCCTTATATTGTAGTTCTTTATCCTGACCTGACATATTAAGAAATTCTATCAATGCTTTATAGTCATTTTTATAATTACCACAAATTTTAATTGATTCTAAAGCTTTATTTTTTGAAATTAGTCTTGCTTTTTGAATCCCGACTTTTTTCTCCCAGGGTTTATAATAGCTGTCAGTTTTCAATAATATTTTCTGGGCGGTATCTGCTAACTGTCTTCCGGGAATTGATCTTGTAGGATTATCTTTTGAAAAGATTAAATTAAATAAATCATTATAGAACATCTGTTTTAGCTGTGCTCTTTTAGCAAAGAGATAATCTATAGGTAGAAACTTTGAATATTGTATGTCTTTTAATGGTGGCACAAGTGTATTTTCAGCCAATCGAGGCACTACACCAGCTTCAACCACTAAAAGAACACTTGGCAGGTCTTTTTGTTTCAATGCTTTATTTATCAGCCTCCAGCCAAGATAATCTTTAATATCCTGAGCAGCCTGTTTTGTTATCACTGAATCCTTATGTTCTGCAAGATTTAATAGTTGTTTTAACTGCCACACCGGGCCATTTTCAGAATGAAGAATTCTATTAATAACATCTTTTAATTTTGGGTGCCCTGGCAAATCAATTTCAGGATTATCCCTGAGTATTTTTGGTGCCGGTACAGGATCAAATATATCATTTTCTATAAATGGCTTAGATTGTAATGGATCTCTTATCTCCAATACATCGCCTTTAATCGACATGAAACCTGAAAATGTAATATTTGATGAGCTTACATATTTCTTGGTTTGTGCTGAATTAACTTTGTGAGCTAAATAACAGGTATTAAGATCAAGCATTTTTTCTCCAGAGCTTAATAATTATTCTAGAATTAATTTTTTAACCGAACTGAATATTAATAATTGCCTGAAATAGGGTAAATATTACAAAACTGTAAAATTTATTTATACTGAAATTTAACTTATAGCGAAAAACTCTTTTGGGAATTTGTGAAGAGTGAAATTTACCGAAAGTCAGGATTTGCTTAATAAAAAGGTGTGTTGTTTGTAACAAATTCTATACCTCTATTTTGGTTTCTTGACAACTCTAAAATAGAGGTTTCATTTGTTTTTTGCAACCTTACTTAAAATACAATATTAAATACAATATTATTTTCTAGCAACAACATTCCTTCAGGATTGTTATTTATACAAGCATAATATCTTGAGAATTTTTATGTTTCAAAGCAATATTTTAGAAAACTTTTCTAATCGTAAATATCATAAGACCCCTTCCATAATAAACCCTCAAATCAGGGGTAATAATTTTGACCTTCAAAATATAAAGCCTTTAACTACAGACTCTTTCCAGCCTTCCTTTAAAGGATCAGAAAATTTATCTCCTGAAGAATTAAAAATTAATTCTTTATCTAAAGCTTTAATAATAAAACCAGATAATAAAAAACTAAAACAACAACTTTTAGATCAAGAACGATTGTTAATGGAACAAGAGCTGATTGATACTGAACAGCATCTTAAAAGAATGTTTAGAACTGCTGGAATTCACCCGCAATATTCAAAAATACCTAAAAATTATAATGATATATTAACTCTTGCTAAACGAAATGCTTTAACTGGCCTGAGTTGTTATTATTATTATCTTGAAGATTATGGATATAAAACAAATTTAGACGCAGATTTATATTACCCAATATTTAAAGCAATCATTGAAGATTATCCTGATAATTCTTACTTAGCTGAAGATATTAAAACTCAAGTTATGATTAATACTAAATTTATGTATCGCTTGATGAATAACTCTGAAGATCAAGAAAAATTTGAGAAACTGGGCCTTTATTTAATTAACAATTCACCTTATGAAAGCTGTAAAAAAGCTGCTCTAAATTTCTTTATAGATTTCGTAGATAAAGATCGACCTATTATTAATGAAACTCAAAAATACTATTATCAACAATGGTTAAATTCCAATAAAAATAAAGCTTCTAACTTAAGAATTCTTGGTAAGTTATCAGCTCCTCAATTAGAAACAATTTTACCTGATATCATTAATAGACCAGAAAAACAAAATTTTGATCTTCTTTTAACAGCTATTTGGTGTGCTGGTAGAGTTCAATCAGATAAATGTTTCAATTCTTTAAAATCTTTCATATATTCCACAACACTAAATAATCATTCAAAACTTAATAAAAAGCAATTACAATTGTCAGAGATGGCATTATATTCATTATTTGAACATAGAAATAATCATAAAGAAGAAACTGACAAAATTCTACAACAAATTAATGCTAAAATACCCCAGCTGACAGATATTTCTCAAGATTTACAATATAAAAGCTCTAGAAATTTTTCTCAAAAAGATTCTTATTTAAAGTCTGAAATTCCTTCTGGCTATGATAGATCAAGATATAAAAATATTAGAAAGACTTTTGTTACTAACTTAAATTATTTAACCGCTAAACAAATTAATTATCTAGACAAAGGTATACTGCCATTACGTGAATTAATAGCTGCTATGAACAAATTTTCAGCTGAGTTGGAAATAATAAATGATACTGTTACATCTAAATATACAAAATTAATTGGAACTCGAACTGGTGATGGAAGATTTTATGACATGA
>JBFMGH010000508.1:0-13307 GCA_040752795.1 Cyanobacteriota bacterium | reverse complement strand
CTATTAATTATATTCATTCTAATATTTATAGTTATAAATTATAGGATAAAAATAAATAAAAATTGTTTTACATATAAACTTATTCACGAATCATAAATCAGGAATCAGTGAGGAGGTTGTAGGGTGTAAATTCAGTATTTTTCAAATATGTAATTAGAAGCAGGTTTTACGTAAATATAACAAATTCACGGAATTAACCGGGTTATCAAAACTATGCTTCAGTATAATTGAAATAATCTATAATTCTATAATAATGTAATTATGCTTTGTTTTAAATGAATAAACTTATTCGTAACTCTATATCAATATTTAAAAATAGAGAAGAGCACCTGAGTCTTTAATCTTTGATTTTTTTATTAAATGATTTACGCTGAAGATCTTTGAAAAGGATAAACAATGACATTAAAATCACCAAAAAACATTCCTGTCTTTATGATTAACCTCTTATTAATAATAATTCTCCTATCTGGTTATTCTAACCAACAAATAATGGCTCAAAGTTCTAGCCCCATCTCTCAAGAAGAATTTGATTCTTTAAAATCAAGCGTTGATAAAACAGAATCTGTTCTTGATAATATTGAAAACAGGCTACAATCTGCAAAAAAATATCTCGGACAAATCTCGAATGACCCCAGAAAAGGCAAAGAAGCTAAAGCTCTATTAGAAAAAATCACTGAAACAGAAAAAATCTTATCAGATTATAAAAAACCACTTAAATCCTTTAACACTTATGCTGGCAAAGTTAGCACCGTTACCGATGTTTATATTCAGATCTATGATATTCATGAAAAGTTTCAAAAAGACAAAGAACTACAGGGTGATCTTGGTGCCAATTTACGCTTACTTTCAACTGCTATGCAAAACTTTGGAGATAAAGTACCTCTAATCGGTGATGCTATAAAAGCTTATGGAGATATCACGTCAGGGCTTTTAGACAAAACTATGGAGGTAGGGCTTACAATTGACCAAGCACGTAACCAGGGTGCCATTAGCGGTCCAGGAACTTATGCTACTGGTTATAGCCGTGAAAAAAACTTACTTTTAAAAGAAAAATACCCCTATCTCGCTGATAATTATACTTATGTTCCTGTGACACCCGGTTACGTATATAGATCAACCGAAAACGGACACCCTCTTTTAATATGGGATCAAGAAAGCAAAGACTTCTACCTCGTAAAAGAAGATGTTCCAGTTGAAAAAATATTTAAACTAAAACTACTTGTCGACCAGAGACCCGGCCCAAAAGATTTGAAAAACCTTACAGAAAACTGGGATTCAATCGGGCTTAATAGATACAAAAGTGGCCTTTTAATTCAAACCTTGTTTGAAAAAGTTGCGGAAGAAAGTGGTTATTCTTTACCCAAACAGTTTTATTATCAGGTTAAAGATACAAATAGTGATCTCTTTTATGATATGTTTCACGATACAGAAAATTTTGAAGCCAGATATATGTTTGATGCTAACTATAGAGCTACTATTGACAACACTTTCCTGCAATTTTACCTTAAGCTTGATTCTAATGAATCAACAAAATCAATTGCTAAAGAATTATTTAACCTGGTTAAAACCAGTAACTATAATATTCAACTTCCCCCACCAAAAGAAATAATTGTTTCTAAACCACCTCAAACTAAACCCAAAAGAATCGAAGATAATAATAACTATTTTAAACCCTATCAACCACCACAAAATAATTACAACACTCAAACCACTACAACATACCAGCCTGGCTCTACTAACCAGACTCAAATTGATGAGCAAACTAAAAAACTAACCGAATTTGAAACCGGTAGAAAAGTATGTAGTGCCTATATGCAGTCATTAACCAATCATTACAATGACTATGATGCAACTTACGGTAAATACTGGGTTAAAATAACCCGCTCTTACGAATATGAAGATGGTAATTGTGTCGGTTCTCACGAAATATGGAGAAAAGTAGAAGGAAAAGACCCATATGCAGAAGTAATTTATTATTCTCCTGAAGATCCAGCAAAATTACCTGTAAGCTCTCTTAAAAGCCACTGGTCCAAAGAATACCCCTCTCTTGACTGGGGGAATTAATTTTCGTATAGTAAATGCACGAAATTATAGAACTTAACTAGAAATCTCGATATTTTCCTGAAGTCTATTTTATTTATGCGTTTATTATAATACAAAAGACTTGTGCATAAGTGCATATATTCTCAAAAAATCTATGGTAGCTGCGAAATAGCGCGGGGCTCAAATGGCCCGCTCAGCGGGCCTTTTGAGCCCTCCCTTCATTAGCCACTGTTCCCTGATATTTTATAAAACATTAGTTATACAGAGGCCTCTACAATTGTAGTCATTAATCGAAGAAACAGGCTTTAAAACCTGTTTCTTATATCTTTATCCAGTAATTCAACTAATTACAATGTTTATCAGCAATTGAAATCGCTTGAGAAATAATGTCAAGCCCTTCATCGATTTGCTCTTTATTAATAATTAACGGTGGAGCAATAAAGATCCAGTTCCAGCGAACAAAAGTAAACATGCCCAGCTCTTTAATTTTAGCAGCTACTTGATTCATAACTGCCATTTGGTCTGGCTTAGCATTCCACGGAGCCATTGGTTCTCTTGTTTCTCTGTTTTTTACAAGTTCTATACAGCCTAATAAGCCTGTAGTTCTAAAGTCTCCTATTGAAAGGTGTACCTTTTTCATTTCTTCAACTTTATCAGTAATATATTTACTCATATTTCGAGCATTTTCAGCAAGATTCTGTTCTTCATATACATCAAGAACAGCTATTGCAGCAGCACATGCAACCGCATGTGCAGAACATGTCAGGCCTAAAAGTAATGGTTTATCTTCAAAATGTTTTGCAATCTCCTCCCTGACCACTATACCCCCCAGGGGTATATAGCCTGAGGTAAGCCCTTTAGCCATTACAAGAATATCAGGTGTAACCTTATAATTATCAATGCCAAACCATTGACCGGTTCTACAAAAACCACTCATAACCTCATCATCAATTAGCAGAAAACCATGTTTATCTGCAAGTTCACGGAGTCTTTTCCAATAATCAGGTGGATATGTCAGACAACCTGATGACCCGGAAACACCTTCATTGACAATAGCAGCTATACTTGCCGGATTCTCAAACTCAATAACCCTTTCTATATGCTCTATACATTCTCTATTGCAAGATTCAAGCTTCTGACTCCAGGGGCATCTGTAGCAATAAGGATCTTCAACATGAACCACATTAGGCATTGGTTGATTATCAACAGGAAACTTCCTGGGATCACCGCCAACAGATATGGCTCCTACTGTTGCACCGTGATATGAGCGATATCTTGCTAATATTTTATGCCTACCAGTATACATTCTTGCAAGCTTTACAGCATTTTCTATAGCTTCAGCACCACCCAGTGTAAAAAATGTTCTATTTAATGAACCAGGGGTTATTTCAGCCAATTTCTTTCCCAGATCTCCTCTTACTTTTGTTGCCATTCCAGGAAATACATAACTAAGCTCGCTCATTTGTTGCATAACTGCTTCAGCAACCTTTTTGTTGCCGTGCCCTATGTTAACATTCATCAACTGAGATGAAAAATCAAGGTATCTTTTTCCATCTCTATCCCATACATAAACTCCATCAGCTTTTTCTGCATTAATTGGTGTTAAACCACTTTGTTTTGACCAGGAAAATATTGTATGTTTAAGGTTATTTTCAAGTATTTCGTGTTTATCTACGATTTTATTAACCATCATTAATTTCCTTATATGGTTCTAACTAACGAATTGATAATAGTTATTTATTAATTAACTCATCCAGCCACATTTATCTTCTGGATTCCATTTAGTAGTACGTTTTTTAGGTTTAGTCCAGAATTCAATAGAACTTCTACCAGTAATATCTTCAATACCATATTTTGAATCATTCCAGCCACCAAATGAAAATGGTTCACGTGGAACTGGAACACCAATGTTTACTCCACACATACCAGCACTGACTCTTTCTATTACATAATTAGCAGAGCCGCCACTCTGTGTATAAACTGATGAGGCATTACCATATCTGTTATTATTTTCTATTTTAATAGCTTCATCTACATTTTTAACTCTAATTATGGATAATACTGGGCCAAAAACTTCTTCCTGAGCTATGGTCATATCAGGTGTTACATTATCAATAATTGTTGGCCCTACATATAAACCATTTTCTTTCCCTGGAACAGTAACATTTCTACCATCTACAACAACTTTACCACCTTCTTTTTCAGCCTGATTAATGAAATGAATAATTTCATCTTTTGCTTCTTTATTTATGATTGCTCCCATATTTTTACCAGGAATTATGTTTCTTGCTTCGTTACAAAGTTTTTCAATAATATGATCAACTTCACCAACAGCAACCATTACTGTTGCAGCCATACAACGTTGCCCCGCACAACCTGTCATTGAGGCTGCAACATCCTTGGCTGTCATTTCATCGTGAGCATCAGGCAATACTATCAAATGATTTTTAGCACTACCAAGACATACAGCTCGTTTTAAATTACTGGTTACAGATTTATAAACAATTTCTGCTACCTTAGTTGATCCAACAAATGATACAGCTTCAATATCTTTATGGTTACAAATACCTGTAACAATTTCTCTTCCACCATTTACAATATTTAAAACACCATCTGGCAATCCTGCTTCTTTCAAAAGCTCAGCTATTTTTAATGCGCTAATTGGCACATATCTGGATGGTTTAAGAACCATACAATTTCCAAGAACCAGTGCATTAGGTACTGTCCAGTTAGGGACCATAAAGGGGAAATTAAATGGAAGTATTGAAGCAACGACTCCTAAAGGAAATCTGTCAATTCTACATTCAACTCCACGGCTTACCTCCAGGATTTCGCCTCCTATCAATTGAGGCATAGAACAAGCAAATTCTGTTAGCTCAATACCTTTAGCAATAGAGGCTCTTGCCTCAGGCATTGTTTTACCATTTTCTTCATGAACTATTGTCGCTAATTCTTCCAGATTTTGTTCAATTAGGTTTTTATATCTATAAAATACCTGTGCTCTATCTTTAATTGTAGTATTTGACCATGCAGGAAATGCCTTTTTAGCTGCTTCAACTGCTATATCAAGGTCTTTAGATGTTGATAGGGCAACCTTACCAATTATTGATCCATCATTTGGATTCATAATATCCAGGTATTCACCACCATGATCAACAAGTTTTCCACCAACAAAGTTTTTTATTTCACCATATTTTAAAGTCGTTAACATAATAAAAATTTACCCTCCTTCTTGACTCTTTAAAACAATTTATATGGTTTTATATAGATTTATGGCAATAATTTTACAAGGTCACCATAAGTTTCAGGCCTTCTATCACGGAAAAATTGCCATGAATATCTTACTTTTCTCACTTCATCAAAATCCAGATCAGCAATTACAATTTCATCATTATCTTCACTACCTTCAGCAATAATTTGTCCTCTTGGGTCACAAAAATAACTATTTCCATAGAATTTGCCTATATTCCAGGGTTCTTCATTACCCACTCTATTAATAGCCCCTACAAAATAACCGTTGGCAACAGCGTGGGCTGGTTGTTCAATTTTCCATAAGTATTTAGACACTCCTTCAACGGTAGCTGAAGGATTAAATACCAGCTCTGCACCATTTAATCCAAGCACTCTGGCACCATCAGGGAAATGCCTATCATAACAGATATAAGCAGCTATTGTACCATAATCTGTCTTAAACACAGGAAAACCAAGGTTTCCTGGTTTGAAGTAATATTTTTCATTAAATCCTGGAGGAACTTCAGGAATATGAATTTTTCTATATTTGCCTAATATTTCTCCATCTGCATTGATAATTACTGCAGTATTGTAATATACACCTGAAAAGACATTTTCATATATAGGCACAACTATTATCATTCCATATTCTTTAGCACAATCTTGCATAATTTTTGTTGTTGGTCCAGGAATTTCTTCTGCAAGAGAATACCAGCGAAAATGTCTTTCTGCACAAAAGTATGGTGCATTAAATAATTCCTGCATACAGATGATTTTTACATCTTTTCTGGCAGCTTCTTCAATTAATTTTAAATGCTTATCAGTCATTGCCTTTTTAATTTTTTCGACTTCTTTATGTTGATCAGCCTCACTCATCTTATCAGGTTCTGCTGAAGGTGCAATTGGATTACTGGCTTGTATTAAGCCACATTTAACAACTCTTGACGACATTTAAATTCTCCTCTACACAATAGATCATTATATTTATACATATGTTGGTACAGAAATAGTTTTAGTATAGTTTAAATACGAATCCATGCCAACAGTTTTTCTAGGTATAAAACGTCCATGAGATTTATTTCCCACATACTTACAATTTTTTGATACAATTTTACCTCTTGAAATAGTGAGCACTGGCCACCCTTTTAATCTATAACCTTCATATGGTGACCAATCACTATTTGATTGAAGCTCATCGCTCTTAACAATTCTTTCATGTTCTGGGTCAAAAATAATTATATCTGCATCTGAACCAATGGCTATAGCTCCTTTTTGAGGATATAAACCAAATAGTTTTGCAGGATTAGTACTACATAATTGAACCAACCTGTTTAAAGTGATTCTTTTCTTTAGAACTCCATACTGATGTATAATTGGAATCATAGTTTCCAGACCTGGCAAACCAAAAGGTAGTTTTTTAAAATCACCTTCCCACAGTGCTTTCTGATGAGTATCAAATGTACAGGTATCAGTTCCTATGACTTCAATTGTGTGGTCCTGTATACCTTTCCATAATCTATTTCTATCTTTTTCTTTTCTCAGGGGTGGTGATGGCGTATAAAGATGGCCGTTAACCTCTTTAACAAGCGACTCATCCAGAAGCAGATAATGGGGACATGTTTCTGCATATACATTAACACCTTCATTCTGAGCATGCATTACAGCATTTGCTCCATCCGAAGTAGACATATGCACAATATATAATCTGCCGCCAGTTACCTTAGACCACAGTATAGCTCTTGAAATAGCTTCATATTCTGTATAATCAGGCCTGCTTAATATATCTCCATAGGCCCCAAGGTCTTTTTTGCTTGGTAGATATTTTTCAGAGAGCATTGAAATAGCAAAATCATTTTCAGCATGGACCATTAGCATGGTTCCTGTTTTTACAGTTGTTTCTAAAGCCTGAAGAAGGTCACCATCATCTGCCATCCAGCCCATATCCTTGTAAACCATAAACATTTTAAAAGATGTAATGCCATGCCTGACAAGATCTTCTATTTCCTTACTGGCAGTTTTCCAGTCAGTAATACCGGCATGTAGAGAATAATCAATGCTAACTTTGCCATCTGCCTGATTTTGCCTATCTTTAACTGTTTGCAAAACAGAGTTACCTTTTTGTTGAATAGCATAATCAATAACAGTTGTAATTCCACCACATGCAGCAGCTTTTGTACCGTTTTCAAAATCATCCTTACTTACTGTTCCACAGAATGGCAGTTCAAGGTGAACATGAACATCTATTCCACCCGGCATAACATATAAGCCTTGAGCATCAATAATTTCAGTATTATTATCTGGAGATAAATCTTCAGCAATTGCTTTAATTTTACCATCCTTAATTCCAATATCAGCTTTATAATTATCTATAGAAGTAATAATAGTTCCATTTTTTATTATTTTATCCATATAATTAACACCCTCTTATTATTTATCTTGATACTTGAGGTATAACAGGCACTTTACCCTCAATATGTTTATATTTAATCATTGAAGGATTATCAACAGGACATACAAACGAGCAAATCATACAACTTAAACATTTATCATCATCTGGAACGGGTCTTCTTTTTTCATTATCCCACTGTAAACCCTGACCACCAGCATCCTGACAAACTATATAACACTGACCACAGCCAACACATTTTTCAAGGTCAAATTCAGCAACTCCCTGATACTCAAGATTAAAACTATCTGTAGGGTGAATATTAGGCAGAGCTTTTCCGACAATTTCGCTTACACTGTTAAAGCCTTTATCTTCCATAAAATATGATAAACCTTCAGCCATATCTTCAACAATTCTCTGGCCATAATGTATAACACCTGTTGTCATTTGAAGGGTTGAAGCACCAACCAAAAGATATTCAACACAGTCAACCCATGTTTCAATACCCCCACAACCAGAGATCGGTAATCTTAAATCTTTACTCTGAGCTAATTCCGTAACACACCTTAAACCTATCGGTTTAACAGCAGGCCCAGAGAACCCACTCATAGCGCCTTTGCCATTTACATTTGGTCTTGGCGTAAAATCATCCAGACCTACTTCGGTTAGCCCCTTAACAGTATTGATAACTGTTATACCATCAGCACCACCCCGTTTAGCATAGCTGGCAGGTATTGTCAGGTCTGTAACATTTGGGGTAAGCTTAACAAGAATCGGTATTTTAACTTTATCTCTAACAATTCTTGTAAACCTTTCAACCAACTCAAAGGCCTGGCCAACTTTCATTCCAGAACCTTCTACTGTCATATGAGGGCATGACATATTAAGTTCAAGCATATCAGCACCAGCATCTTCTGACATTATAGCCAGATCTATCCACTCCTGCTCAGAAAACCCCATTATGCTTGAAATAACAATATGTTTGGGCCAGTTCTTTTTAAGATATTGAATATCATCAAAATTATCCTTCATTGGCCTGTCACTTGTTTGCTCAACGTTCTGAAGCCCTACAAGTTTGTTATTACCATAATCATACCCGGCCATTCTTGGTGAAGGATGGATAATTTTTGTTTTATCATAGACTATAGTTTTATATGAAACACCACCAAAACCTGCATCGAAAGCTCTTCCAACCATTTCTCCAGTATTTGAAACAGGTGAAGATGATAATAGAAATGGATTTGGGAAAGTGATTCCACACATTTCAATACTTAAATCTTTAAGCCTTGCCATAATATTCCTCCTGATAGATTCAAATCTATACTTTACACTCACAAAGAGACTTTATTATTTGACTGGCAGCTTTTTTACCATCTGAAACAGCTTCAACAACTGTACTGGAGCCTCTGATGATATCCCCCCCAGCAAATATTTTAGGATTAGAAGTTGAAACTCCATCTTCAGCAGTTTTTAGCAAACCTTTATTTGTCAATCCTACTATAGAGTATAAATCAAGGTTTTTATCTTCTGGAGTTGTTCCTATAGCGAAAACAAATGCATCAACAGCCAGAGAAAACTCCGTATCCAAAACTGGTCTTAAGTTAGAAGGACTAAAATCTCCGGGAATATCCCAATCATATTCAATTCCTTTTAAAATAGCCAGTTTGCCCTCTCTACCAATGAATTCTGTTACAGTAGATTGAGGCTTAATAATAACAAAATTATCTCTTGCCATATCTAGATCATGCTTTGAAGCAGGCATTTCTCTTATGGTTCTTCTATAAATAATATAAACTTTATTAGCTCCTAAAGACTTACAGGTATTAGCAACATCCATGGCAACAGAGCCACCACCCATAACAGCAACATTTTTTCCTACTAAAAACTTTTTAAGTTTGTTTTGCTTATCAGTTCTAATTAACTCAAGAAATTCTGTGGCATCAAAAATATTCTCAAGGTCAAAGCCGGGTATATCAATTTTTATTGCCCCCCATAAACCTGTAGCAATAAATATAGCACTATATTCATTTAGCAAAGATTCAATATCTTTTTTTGCAATTCTGCTATTAAGTTTCAATTGAACTCCTAATTTTTTAA
Source organism: Cyanobacteriota bacterium (assembly GCA_040752795.1). Lineage (GTDB taxonomy): Bacteria > Cyanobacteriota > Vampirovibrionia > JBFMGH01 > JBFMGH01 > JBFMGH01. The sequence continues at coordinate 3,550 of JBFMGH010000508.1, read as the reverse complement.
TATCTTCTAATTCTCTATCAAGGAACTCACTATTTAAACGAAATTCAGGCACACCATATCTTAATACACCGCCAGGTTCACTTTTTGCTTCAAAAATTGTTGGTTCAAATCCTTCTTTAGCAAGTTCAGCTGCACAGCTTAAGCCTGCAGGTCCTGAACCTATAATGGCCACTTTCATTCCATTAGAAGGTTTTTTCTCTATAGGATTAAAATCAATTTCCCAGGCATGTTCAACAAGAAATCGCTGTATATTACCTATTTCAATAGGCCTATCAATTTCTGTTTTGCTGCAGGCTTTTTGACAAAGACTATCTGTAGGACAAACAACCCCGCAAACTCCGCCAAGAATATTATTTTCTTTTATTTTAGCTATAGCACCTTTAACATTTCTGAACTTGAATTTCCTTATAAAGCCTGCCGGATCTGTATCAGCAGGGCAATCTCTACTACAGGGAGCATCATGACACAACAAACACCTTGATGCCTCATTATAAGCCTGTGAATAAGTATAACAAACCTCCATATCATAACAATTCTGGAGAAAATTAACCTTCCTATTGGCTGATTTCAAAATAGACCTCCTTCCCCACCCAATTATATATGTGAATCTATTTTTACACTGACAAATAAAATGTTTCTGGAATTAATACTAAGTTATTAATACTTTTTTATATACTTAATTTTTAAGCATATAAAAATTATGATTAAATTAAGTTATCATAAATAGGTTTAAAAGTAATTAAGCTTTTCATTTGTAGCATTAACAAATAACAAAGTTATTTCAATTAGCTTCTATACTATCAAATTCAGCATATAAAAACAGCCTGCATTATATTTAATGCCTGCTAATTGTCAACATAAATTTCTATAAAGTATTGGATTTATTTTTTACTTCTGGTAAAAATATTAATATGTCTAAAAAAGAAAGGAAAGTTATGAATAAAACTATCATAAAATTATTAATGATTATTCTTTTACCTTTCATTCTATGTATTAAGGTTAATTGCCAGGATATAACTTGGCAGGATGGACCTAAAACAATTCCAATTGCTAATGATCTTGCAAGTGTTTATATTCCTAACAACTTTGTTTTTGCTGAAACAGAAGAAGCCAAAAAATATTTAAAAAAGAATTATGTCAAAACCACTGAATTTCTTACAGGGCTTATTATGTCGAGTGATGCATCAGAAATGTGGTTTATTCTACTTGAATATAAAGATTTTGGTTATGTTAAAGAGGAAATGTTAAATAATATTGACCCTAACCAGTTTTTGGAAGGTATTAAATTAATGACCAATGGACCCTCTAATAATGGATTTAATCCTAATACCGGTATAAAAATCAGCAACCCTCTAGCACCAAGCATAGAAATTAACGGACTAAAAGAAGATCCATACTATGACGAAACAAACAATACCGTAAAATCGATAGTATCATTAAAACAAGGTAAATTAAACCTTGTTAATTATCTTTATATGGTATTTGGAAGCAAAGGAATCATAGTTGCACGTCTTGTGTGTGAAGAAGATAAATTACCTGAACTAAGAGAAAAAGTAGATTATATTTTTGAAAACATCCAGTTTAATCACGGTAACAAATACGCTAATTTTAACCCTGATAAAGATAAATATGCATTTTCTCGTGGTTCTGATTTTTTAAATTTTCTTACTGAAGGTAAAATAAACCTTGATGATCAAAAACCTAAAAACAAAGTTTTCAGTGATCTACCTAAAAAAGGCAACAACCCCATAACAAAACCCATAGGTTTTGACGGTATACCAATTAGTCTGGTAATATTCGGAGGGATTGCAGGAGTAGTAATTATATACTTTGCAATAAAAGGTTTTTTCGCATAGCTACAGTTATTATATATTTAATTAACTTCATATATATGGATTTTAGCTCAAAGAAACCCGTAATTACCAGCATTGCTATGTTTTTAGCAGTGATATTAATTATTGTTACTAATAGCAAAGTTTTTGGCCAAGCTACAGAAATTAATAACTGGAATAATCAGCTCAACTTGCTTGATTTTCAATATCAAAGTTTAAAATATCAACCAGGTGGCATAACTTCGGCAGAAAGAAATTCAATTATTGCAAATAAAAAGGGTATTCTATCTCAAGCTGGGCTTGGAAGCTTTAATTCATTTGGAAGCTATGTTGATACACAACTATCAATATTTCAATCAGATGGAAAAATTATTCTTAGCAGAAGAGGTGAATCTGATGAGTTATTCAGTAAATATGGTATGGGCAGGTGGTTTTTTGAAAACTACCAATCAGTTAATTCTGCCAGAGATAACCTGGCAATATTAAAAGAATGGGGAAATTCACTGGATACAATATATGTTATCAAGGTACCTGAAGGCAAACTCTCTTTAAAAGGAGTTGCTTCAAAACAAATTTCTGGTGATGGCAGTGAAATCAGAATCGGAGGATCAACACAATACTGGTTTTTAAACCCGAATAAAGAAACAAATGACTGGCTATTATATGCAATTTATGGCCCTGATCATTTAAAAAGTTACTCTACTAATATAACAGCAGCTCAACAACTGGGGTATGCTATTGTTGATGATGTCAGGCTACATTTTGAAGAACTTCGTTATAATGATCTTAATTATTTTAAGGCTAGCTCTAATCAAACAAATCTAAATAATCAACCAAGGACACGAAAGTCTTTTAACTTCTGGTCAAGGGCTTACGGATTTAATGTTTCAAGTTATAACTCCAATAACAAAACTTCTAACCTGATTCATAGCAGTAATGCGGGTATTGAAAAAGTTATCAATAAAGAAAAAAGTAGTTTATACGTTGGGGGCTTTTCAGGTTATGCTGGCTTAAACAGCAAAGTTAATACCAATAATAAAGATTTAGTCGAATATGACAACATTAAAAATAATGTATCGAGCATTCATGGAGGCATTTATGCTTTTTATCAGCAAAAAAATAAAGGGTATTATAATCCTCAGTTCTTTGCTGATGCAATAGTAAGTAGTGGTTATCTTCATTTTACAAACAATGTCCCGGGCATTTTGAATAAAGGTTTCAAACAGCGTTACAACGGAGCTAATTTAATTACTTCTGCTGAAGCGGGCTTAACTTCTGTATTTAAACATGGTTTTTCTATTGAGCCAGTAATTGGAATTGATTTCAATAAAATAATGCACGAAAACTTTAATGATAAGATTTTTGCACCTGTTAGTCTAGCAAAAGGGTCCTCTTTAAGAGGAGATATCGGTTTAAAAATCAGAAAAACTATTATTTCAAAGAAAAATATTAAAACTCTTGCATACCTAAAAGGTTGTTACAGCCGAGAATTTATGGGCAAAAATACCATAAATATTCTTGATGAACAGGGGATAGACAACCAGAGAGGAAATTATTTTGGGGTTGGAGGTGGATTAAATATTAATATTTTTAAGAGATTTTCAGTAAAAGCTGAAATGCTCAAACTTCTCGAGAAAGAAAAGGGATTTAGGGGTAATTTTGCATTTTTGTTTAATTTGTAAATTTATTTTAGGTATTCAGTAAAAAATCAATGCTGG
>JBFMGH010000507.1:0-3649 GCA_040752795.1 Cyanobacteriota bacterium | reverse complement strand
TAAGCAATTCACTTGGCGGTGGAAATAATGATATTTTATCAGGCATTTTAGGCGATACCAGAGACAATGTAACAAACGCAATTTGTAGTGGAAACTCAGATTATTTGTTTGGTGGTTCACAACAAGATATTCTAGCAGGTATTTTAGGAGACACCAGAGACAATATTACTGCAAAAATTTGTGGCGGAAACTTAGATAGCCTTTTTGGAGGACCACAAACTGACATTTTAGCAGGCATTCTTGGAGATACCAGAGATAATATAACTGCTAAAATAACAGGAGGATCAACGGGTAATGGTTATTCTTCTCCTGTAAGTACTTTTGGCGCATTAGATAATGCAATTAATAATAATTCATCACCATTCGGAAATGCTTGCGCATTTGCATCAGCTGGCCCAAACGGAGCATCTGCCGGAGCATCAGCTAACGGCCTCCCTGCAAATTCATCACCATTTGCAGTTGGAATGCCTAACAGTGCTCAACCAGCATTTAATAATAGTGCTCAGCAAGCTGCTCAGCAAGCTGCTCAGCCTGCACAGGCTAACCAGGGAATTAACCCAATGCAAATGATTCAAATGTTTATGGGTTTTATGATTATGATGATGCAAATGTTAGGGATGGGTATGCAAAATCAGCAAGCTTAATGCTTGCAACTTTTAGGAAAAGATAATAATAGTGAGATTACGGAAAAAATGAGAGGGATGAGGAATGTATAGTAGCTTTAATTTAGTTAATAGTTTAGGTAATGCAGGACTGGGAATTATTTCACAGGGGCCAACCGGTGGTAATGGTTCCAGTGGTAATAACAAGGTTACAAATTTGGGTAACTGGGGAGCAAATATAATATCATCCGGTGCAACCGGTGGTAATGGATCTTCAGGTTATAATAATGTTGTAGGTCTTGGTAATCAGGGATCAAGCATTATTGGTTCAGGCGCAACTGGCGGTAATGGCTCTTCTGGTTTTAATTCTGTTGTAAATCTTGGAAACCAGGGTTCAGGCATTATTGGTTCTGGTGCAACTGGCGGTAACGGTTCTTCAGGTTTTAATTCTGTTGTAAGCCTTGGTAATCAAGGTTCAAGCATTATTGGTTCAGGCGCAACTGGCGGTAACGGTTCTTCAGGTTTTAATTCTGTTGTAAGCCTTGGTAACCAGGGTTCAAGTATTCTTTCTCAGGGCCCAACCGGAAGTGGTAGTTCTTCAGGATATAATAATGTTAATAACTTGGGTAATCAAGGTTCAAGCATTATTAATGGAGGATATAGCAACAGCGGTTTTAACGGATTCAAAGGATCATTCGCTTTTGCAGCTTGCGGATTTAGCATGCTTGCATAGCCTAATAGGTTAAACAGTAGAGAGATATGTAATTATAACTGGTCCAATTGTTATTAAGCATACCCTACCTCTTCATTTTGAAGAGGTTTTATTTTTGTATTCTTTTGATAAATCAATATATACTGATCCTTGAAAGCAATTTATAGATTCCAGATTTTAGGGCCAGGTATTTTGGCCAGCGCAGCTGGCCAAAATACTTTATTGTGTTCTATCAGAACCGATTTATTATTTATGTGGAATAATATAAAAGATACTCAATAGAATTTAGCAAGTGAAAAAGGCTGTCAGGCTTAAATGATCTTTTATGCCTGAGTCGCTAATTTCATTGATAACTTTATCAAATAAGTTGCAAATATACCATATTAGTTATTTTTAAAATATTAATAGTGTAAGCAGGTAACATTAATTATCAATTACTGCACATTTTGATAGTTTTTTGATTTTGTATGTTTAAATATTTAAATGCCTCATATTCACTTTTAAAAATATTTAAAATCAAATCAAGTTTTAATACTTTGAAAATTTCCAGAAGATGTTCACCGTAATTAAAAACACAACAGCTGCCCGGAACAGTTTTCTTAAGATTAACAAGTGTTCCTATTGTTGAGCTATCAAGCCATTCAGTATTATTGAGGTTTATTGCCAGATTTTTAGCGTTAGTGTCTTTTATAAGTTTATTTACATTTTCGATAAAATTAATTCTGTCTTCACGGTATAACTTAATATCAAAGTCAAGATAGAGTGTATAATTAGGTAGCATAGTAAGTTTAAGGCTGGTTTCAAGACAACCCTTTTTATCAATTAGCATATTAAAATTATTGGTTGAAAAATACCCGTTTTCCCAAAAAACGTTGCTCATAAAATACGCCGACCCTATTCATGGAATGTAATCTTAATCTTCCTAGCACCTATTAATTAATTATTCCCATAATGATAGAAGTTTAAACGGTAAGGAACAATTTTCAGTTACGATGCGTAATATTTAACATTCAGCACTTTAAAAGTAAAGTGGATATGATTTTTGAACGATTGACTGAATTGCAAATCAGCTAATGATTTGAACTATCAGAATTAAATACATATATATTTATCCTGCATAATTATAATCAATTATACATGTAAATATTTGTTTAGAATGTTCTAATATAGGGCAATTCTCTATTTTTAGAGCCATTTTAAAGTTAGCATAATAATTATTAAGGTATACAAATGTTTAATCATATAAATAGTTTTTCAGGTAGAGTTCAGCAAAATAATATATTAAGCTTTGAAGCAAGGAAAAAAGTAAAAGATACTGAACCTCAAAAAGAGCTACCAGGGCAGATTCAATATTTCTTCTCTGATCCAGATTCTTTTTTGCCAGTAAGAGATGTTTGTAATAAACAAAAAGCTGGCTTTAAAACAGAACCACATATTGAAAATGGTTCTGAAAACTTTATTAAACCCTGCGTTCAACATAATATTAAATCTGCAATTAACAGGGGTGCAGAATATTTATTCTTAATTACCAGAAATGTTAATAAAAAAATGAAAGATTTTTTTGGAAATCAATATATAGTTGGCTACATTAAAATCAATGAGGCACTGGAAAGAAAAGATAAAGAGGGTAAACCTTTTACATGTGCCAAAGGTGATATAAGAATGGTTTCTTATGAAGATGCAATACCTGTTAAAGAAGTCTTTGGAGAAAACTTAAGTCGTGTTGGCATAAGCAAATTTGGTAAACTGGACAGAAAAATGACAGATAAATTTGCCAGACATCTTGATAGTAAAACAGATATTACTGATAAGTTGATTGATGAAATTATTCTTCTTGATAAAGATAATATAACCTGTCAGGGCAAAAGTTGTGCTTCTTGCGGAAATTGTTTGAGATGGCAAAAGATGAAAAAAGCTGGACATGAAAATGCTTTTGTTGCCTAGAAAATACATTTAAGCCCCATTTGTATTCAATAGAATACTAATATCTTGAATATATTGTGGTTATAAAGGGTGGAATTCTCTATCATTAGAACAAGTAAGAGGGGTGGGTATAATTATTGATACCTGTTATAATACTTTGTTGATTACATAATCTGAATTGGGATAAATTGCAGGTTCATGTATAAACGATAAAGATTCTAAAAGCCTGTTATGGAGACTTTTGAAAATAATTATAGATGCCAGGAAATATAACCCGGATTATTCACAAAGCTTCGGAAATAGATCTTTGCCGAGGGCTCAAAAGCCTGGTCCCTGTTAAATATTTACAGTGTGTTAAATGCATAAATCTTTAACTTAAGTCATTACTTGAGCCTTGAGAGTTTGTAACAAA
>JBFMGH010000506.1:0-7166 GCA_040752795.1 Cyanobacteriota bacterium | reverse complement strand
CAACACACCTTTTTATCAAGCAAATCCTTACTTTCGGTAAATTTCATTCTTCACAAATTCCCAAAAGAGTTTACGCCGAATTACTGACAGAATTTACAAACATCAAGAACAAAGATGTGATTGTAATCCCAGAATTAATAAATAAATTCTGCAAAAAAGGATGAAATTTAATAGCAGATGAAACTGTTAATGGCAAGTATGGCCTTAAGCATATAACAAGCAAACTGAAAATTCTCAACAATGGAGGTTATTGTCGTGGGTATAAAGTAGTGTTATTTCTTTTGAACAAAGAGAACCTTAGAATTCCGATAGGGTTTGCTTTTTACCATAAGAAAAGCGGCTCAGTTACGGATCTTACTCTGAAATTTATTAGCAGATTGCGCAATGAATTTAATGTTAGGCCAGAAATCTTTATTGCAGACGGAGCTTATGATGTTAATAAGCTGATAAAACGTTTAACAGATTATGGTTGACCCTGTATTATGAGGTGTAGAAGCAGCAGGAAATTTAATAAAACACCTCTCAAAAAATTAATTCCAAGAGGTTTTGGCAAAGTTAAAGGTGAACTGAAAAATAAAACAAAGGTCAAGGTTTTTAGGCGTAAAGAGCGTTATTTTATAACTAATAGAATGCTAATGGATATGCTAAAAGCTGTTAAATCATATACTTTCAGATGGAAAGTGGAAGAAAGTTTTAGATTTTTAAAGAGTTGCATTGGTATAAAACGCTGTCAGCAACATAGAACAATCTCTCAGGAAATTTGTATTTGGATGTGTTTAATTGCTTTTGCCCATTTCTCTTATCAAGAAAGCATTTCAGAGGTATCTTTGTATAAACTCTATGATAATGTCATCTTTGGACTTCAAGATTTTGATTTACCTCTTCTAAAAGAGTTTTTCACTATAAGTTAAATTTCAGTATCACGCAGCAGTTGATCAACAAAAGTTGTATCAAAGCTAATAGTAAATATATGAAAGTTCTTCTAAATAAAATACAGGGTGATTTTACACACCCTGTATATATATGTAAAAATCATTATTGCTAGGCTTTTGCTAACGCTTTAACATTTTGTTTAATGGCTTCAACGACTTTAACCTGCTCGTCTTGAGTTAATTCAGGGAATATAGGGAGCGATAGCACAACTTCTGTTGCAGCATCTGTAACAGGCAACGCAGGTGATTCTATATGAGCATGAACCTTTTGTTTATGCAGTGGCACAGGATAATAAATCATTGTTATAACACCTGAATCTTTAAGAGCTTTTTGCATATTATCTCTATTAGGAACCCTGATTGTATACTGGTGATATACACAATTAACATTATCAATTTCTTCAGGAGTAACAACACCTTCAACATCTTTTAGAAGATCATTATATCTATATGCAATATCTCTTCTCGCTTTATTCCACTCGTCAATATATGGAAGCTTAACATTTAAAACTGCTGCCTGCATTTCATCAAGGCGACTATTTAAGCCTAACTCGTCATGATAATATTTAATTCTTCCACCATGACCCCTTAATGCTACAACTCTGTCAGCCAGTTTGTCACAATTAGCTGTAACCATTCCACCATCACCATAACAACCAAGGTTTTTAGTTGGGAAGAAACTAAAACAACCAAATTCTCCAAAAGTTCCAACTTTCTTACCTTTATATTCAGCACCTATAGCCTGTGCACAATCTTCTACTACATAAAGCTTATATTTTTTTGCAAGTTCCATAATTGGATCCATATCACATGGTTGACCATAAAGGTGCACAGGCAATATAGCTCTTGTTTTATTTGTTATTTTAGCTTCTATATCATTAGGATCAATGTTATAAGTATCAGGATCAATATCTGCAAATACCGGTGCAGCCCCTACAATCCCTATAGCTTCTGTTGTAGCCACAAAAGTAAATGCAACTGTAATAACCTCATCACCAGGTCCTATATCTAATGCCCTTAAAGCTAAGTGAAGGGCATCTGTACCATTTGCAACACCTATAGCTCTTTTGCATCCTAAATACTTAGCAGCATCAGATTCTAGTTTTTTTACGTTTGGTCCTATTATATAATGTCCTGATTCAATTACATCAAGCACAGCTTTGTCAACCTGATCTTTTATTTTAGAATATTGTCTTGTTAAATCTAATATTGGGATCATTATTTTATCCTTTCTACAGTATTTTCATCCTTAAGAATATATTTCTGTCCGGTTCTTTTACAGACTGCTTTACCCTCAGCAAACTCAAGTTTATCTCCTGCTTCTGAAATCCATCCATGACGTCTTGCAGGATTGCCATACATTAAAGCATATGGTGGTACATCTTTTGTAACAACTGAACCTGCACCAATAAAAGCATGATGTCCAATATTATGGCCACAAACTATTGTTGCATTGGCACCAATTGAGGCACCCCTGCCCACATTGGTTTTAATGTATACATCTTCAGTACACTGTGGGTACTCACTTCTTGGATCTACAATATTAGTGAACACCATTGATGGGCCACAAAATACGTAGTCTTCAAGTGTAACACCAGTATAAACAGAAACATTATTTTGAATTTTTACATAATCACCTATTATAACTGAAGGTGAAATTACTACATTTTGCCCAATGCGGCAACCTTTACCTATTTTAGAATTTTTCATAACATGACAAAAATGCCATATTTTAGTATCTTCACCTATTTCACATGCTTCATCAACATATGATGACTCGTGCACAAAATATTTTGTTTTTGTATCTTGAGAACTCATAACTATACCTTAACCTTACTAGACTTTTTTAATTCTTTGTCGACGTATTCAATAACTTTAATAATTCTACAAGCACTTCTTCCATCCGTCTTTGGAGTTTTATTATTCTTTATACAATCAATAAAATGAGTGCATTCTAGTTTTAATGGTTGACCTTCTTCATAACTTATTACTAATTCATCCTCTTTAATAAGATTAGGTGTTTCTTTATCTAGAGAATAATTGTATACCTTAAGCTTATCTTCCTTATGGGTATCATTAAAGACAATAAATGCTTTTTCACAAACAACTATTGTTTGATGAAGTTTAATTGGTTCAAGCCAGCTTACTTGTATATGAGCACTTTTACCACTTGCAAAGTTTAAGTCTGCATAAACCGTATCCTCTATTTCTGGTTGTAGCGGATCAAAACTTGTTGCCTGAATTTTTTCAGGGTCTTCATCAATAAGAGTAAATATTATTGAAAGATCATGAGGTGCAAAACTCCACCATATGTTTTCATGAACCCTTATTTTGCCAAGATTTACTCTGGTACATTTTATATGTTTTACTTTTCCATAAGTGTCTTTTGAAATAAGCTCTTTCATTTTGACTATTGCCGGATGATATTCCAAAATATGGCCTACCATTAAAGGTAGTTGTTTTTCTTCAGCTAATTTAGTGAGGGCTTCAGCGTCTTCAAGATTTAATGTAATAGGTTTCTCAACATATGTAGGGAAACCTGCTTCAAGAGATTTTCTTGCAAGTTCAAAATGTGTATGAGCCGGGGTTGCAATTGCAATTCCTTCAACTTTTTTATCAGCAAGTAGTTTATCAAAAGTTTCATATATCAAAACACCGGGGTACTGTTCAGCCAATAATTTTCTTTTCTCTTCGTCAATTTCACATATTGCATAAAGGCAATCAATTTCTGAATAGTTTCTTACAATATTTTTACCCCAGTAACCGCTTCCTATTACAGCAATATTCATTATTAAATCCTTATAATAAAATTATTTTGTCTCTATTTTGCTTAACATGTTTGGTTGCATTTCTTGTGTCAAGTAATATATTTGTGTTTTTAACAATATCTTCATAGTCATAGCAGGAATGTTCAGAGATTATAATCGTACAATCTACTTTATTCCAGAGCTCTTGAGTGAGTTCAGTTGATTTATAGATTTTACCATCGACCCTGTATTCAGGTATATATGGATCATTATAGAGTACATTAACACCATCTTTAGCCAGAAGTTCAATGACTTTTTCAGCAGGTGACTCGCGTGAATCGTCGATATCTTTTTTGTAAGCTACACCAAGAATCAATACATTTGAATTCTTAAGAGACTTATTGACATTATTTAAAGCTCTATATACTTTTTCTTTAACAAATATAGGCATTAAAACATTTATTTCACCGGCCAGTTCAATAAACCTTGTATGAAAATCATATTCTCTAGCTTTCCAGGTAAGATAAAACGGGTCAATAGGAATGCAATGACCACCAACACCAGGGCCAGGATAAAAACTCATAATACCAAATGGCTTGGTTCCTGCAGCATCAAGAACTTCCCATACATTTAAATCCATTTTGTCACATAACAATGCAAGCTCATTAACAAGTGCAATATTAACAGCTCTGAATGTATTTTCAAAAACTTTTACCATTTCAGCAGCTGATGGTGAACTTACAGGTACTATATTAACAATACTTTGCTGGTACAGGGCCGTACCAACTTCTGTACAGGCTGGTGTTACACCACCCAAAACCTTATTAGTATTTTGTGTTGTATATCTAGCATTACCCGGATCTACACGCTCGGGCGAGAAAGTTAAAAAGAAATCTTCTCCGACCTTTAAACCATTTTTTTCCAAAATTGGTAGCATAACTTCTTCTGTAGTACCCGGATATGTTGTACTTTCAAGAGAAACAAGCTGACCTTTACGCAAGTATTTAACAGTTTCTTCAGTAACATTTTTAATGTAAGTTATGTTAGGCTCTCTATTTTTTGTTAGCGGTGTTGGAACACAAATAATAATAGCGTCTAATTCAGGAATTATTTCAAAACTTGATGTAGCTGAAATCTTTTTTTTATTAAGAACCAGGTCTTTCAGTTCTTTATCATCAACGTCACTTATATAATTTTCACCAGAGTTAATCATTTGAACTCTGTCTTCAAGTCTGTCGATTCCAATAACTTCAAACCCGACTTTAGCTTTACAAACAGCAAGTGGAAGTCCAACATAACCTAATCCTACAATACCAATTTTAGCCTGACGGGTTTTAAATTTTTGAATAAGGGTGTCTTTTAAATCTGCGCTGGTACTTACAGTCATAATTAGTCCTCTTGATTGTTTCACGTATAATTGTGAATCGTATAACAAATAGAATATAGTTACAACTGTAATATTAATAATTTTGAATATTTATTGCTGAGTTTTTCAGGAATAAATTATTTTAACCCACATAATTCATGAATTTTTATAAACCAGAAATTTTGCAGTATTTTATCATATTTATCACTTACAAAATCCTTAATTTAATGATTGTTTAAAAGAAAGAACAAATAGTTTCTTTAAACAACACTTTTACTAGTGTAATTATATGATTCAAAGCACTATAAATATACCACTTACTGGGTTTGAAGTTATTTCATTTTCGAATAATATACTAAACTGTAGCTAATATTGGTATTTTTCTGATTCTTGAAAATATCAAATCAACTAAATCCTGATATGGATAGCTACTGCAACATTCAATCCAAAGTTTTCTGGCAGTTTCTCTTACTCTAGCACCAATTTTAATAAGCATTCTTCTTAATGTTTCAGGTTGTATAATACTATATTCAGTGTCTTTTAGGCAATATTCATTAAACCTTTTTATGATTTCATATTGAAATACTGACATTAGTAACCTGAAATTGATTAGCAATAAAACTGTGACAACTTAATCTATAAGCTTTGAATCCATTTTTTAGGTCGTCAATTATTCTTTCAAAATCACCTCTTGGTGAATAATAATCTTTGTACAAGTTTTCAGGGGTTACATCTTCAATATTTGTAACCAAAAACCTTTTGTTGCTGCCTTTTTCATTCTGTTCTGCTTTCATAATAACTCTTCTGGGGTGTTTCCAGCTATTAGCTTGATATAGTGTTTCACCAAATAATTGCTGTTTTTCCTGAGTTATTTTATAGTCTTTTTCAGCTTGATCAGCTAGTTTAGTAATTTCTTTTTTTAGATTTAGATTTTTAATAAGTCCTATAACGTATTTAAATTCGTTAAACTCACAGAATTTATATATTTCAGGAGTTGCTCCACCTGCATCAATTCGAATAATAATATTAACATCAGGCCAAACTTTTTTAATTTCACCTATAACAAGCTGAAGTCTCGGAATTACATTCCAACTCCCGTGAGCATTTCCTTTTCGAAGTAATATATTTAAAAAGTAACCATTTGAACTTATTATTAACGGGCTATACATATTCTGTTTGTAGTAACCATTGAATAATGTTAGCTGTTGATGTCCATGAACATTTATATCTGTGGCATCTATATCAATTGTTAATTCTTTTGGTGTTTCGTTATCAAAGCTTTCAATAAATAATTTCATTAGATGCTTTTGTAGATTGAATATATCATGAATATCAACCATATTTTCTAAACCTGATAAGGTTGACTGTGAGGCTAAATCTTCATTAAAGTTATCCTTATTGACTACATCTTTTAAAACAGGAGCAATTTTTAGTGTTTTAGCATCATTACAATCTTCATATCCAGCTAAAATACTGTAAAATCTTTGATTGAAAAGTTCATCAATTTTATGAGTCGTATATCGTTTGTCTCTTTTCTCTTTGATAAGATTAATTATTCTTTCTCTAAATTTTAAGCGGTTATCAAACTCTTTAATCGGTAATAAACCAGCATCAGATGTAATGTCTCCGCCATTAAAGTTTAATGTTAAATCTTTTTTGTTGTAGAATGTTAGTTGATGACACTTTGTCATTTTTTTATACCTCTGTAAAGTAGTCTTTTGTTCAATAACTACAATAACATGGAGGTATTTTTATTGTAAATTTATGCATAATTCGGGTTAGTATTATTAAAGCTTTACTTTTTATTACTATCAAATTATAAAAATAGGGAGTTTTTTTTTAATGTTAGTAGTTTTATGATTTAATAAAAATTCAGGAAAGCAATAAATTCTTTAATTTGGGAAAATATTTAAAATTTTAATTTTTAACCAAATAATATAATAATAAACGGCTTATTTTATTGAGGTAATCAACAAATGAAAGAAATTGATATTCATAATGAGAATGATAACGAAATAACAATTGATTTTAACAAGCTTACAAGAATGGCCTGGTATAGAAAAAATTGGAGTATTCCATGTTATTTAATTATTATATTATCAACAATTATTTTTACAGCTA
>JBFMGH010000505.1:0-3825 GCA_040752795.1 Cyanobacteriota bacterium | reverse complement strand
AAGTTGCCGCAAAAATCTTGCAAAAACTGCAATTTTTCTCAAACTTAAAAAACTGTTTTAAAATCAATCGCGAACGGGGTTTCAGGCCCTAATTATTTTTCTCATACTCTCTAAAAATTTATAATTAACAAGATTTTTAATTAAAAATAATTTTTTGATCATTATTTAACATAATATATCTTATAAGACTGTATTGATTCGATATAGTTGTTTGATTTAATATTTTTCTGACCATATTTTTCATATAATTTGTTAATACAAAGAAAAGTTTAAATGTTTTATGCTTGAAAAGTTACAATTAAAGAAAATATTTAAAGCTATTGATATTCAGAAAGTAAAGATAATAAGTCTTTCCGGTTTAATTATAATAACATTTTTAATGTGTTACCTGACATTTTTAAAAGCTTTTCTTACTTCCTGGGAACTAGCTGCATATGATTTAAGATTTAAAATAAGGCAGCAGCTCAATTTTGAAGCCGAAGGAAGTAGTGATATAGGTATAATAGCTTTTTCAAATAAAGATAATACTTTTATTAGAGAACATCCAGAAATAGGTCTTGGAAGATGGCCTTTACCAAGAATGGTCTGGAAAGATATTAATAATTATTTAATCAGAGCTAATGCTGATGCTATAGTTTATGATATTATGTTTCAAAATAAAACAGATGATTTAAATGATTCAATATTTGCCAGTTCCATTAATGATAGTAAAATAATATACCTGCCATTTCTGTCAATTCCATTATCAATTAATTCTATTAAATCTACTACTTTACCTTATAATAAATACAATATTTATAGTTATGCAGAAGTTCTTAATTCTTATTTGATAACAAAAGAACAACTTTCTTCAGACGTAACCAAGAAAAACACTAAAGAAATTAAAAAGTTTTCTTTAAAAATTGATACAAACAAAATATCTATCAATTTATTATCTGAAATATTTTATTCTTTAAACCTATTAAATCTTCCACTTGAAGAATTTCTTAAAAATGCAAAAGGTATTGGTTTGATCAATAAGCCATATGAGTCAGGAAATATAACAAGAGAGAGCATTGCATTTGGAATATTTAATAGGGATATTGTACTACCTGGTTTAAGTCTGACTCCTATAGCTGATTTATTGCCACCTGATAAGACTGTACTTTCTATTGACAAAAATAATCTGATGTTTGCAGATAAAAAAATACCCCTGCATAATGAAGGCGCCTTTTATATTGACTGGAGGACACCATTTACTTATGATACCGTGGATTTTACAGCAGCATATTTGTATGAAAAATATTATACAATTGATAAACAAACAGGATTCAAAATTTTACCGAAAAAACAGAATTATTTTTTAAATAGCTTTGAAGAACAATTTTACTTTAATATTAAAGACTCTATTAACTCTCATGTATTGATATTGAACAATTATAGCTGGTTATTCTTTCTGAATTATCCTGTAGCAACAGATGAATTCTTTTATTTTAACAATTATTTTGGTAATTCCTATTCAAATGACGTTAGCTATTTATCTATAATAGAAAAATACTCAAAGTTTACAAGATTTGATGTATATAGTTTAATTCCTTTAAAAGGATATTTTATTGAGCCAATAAACCTTAACTTCAGCAATATAGCTTTTGAAAATGATCAATTATCTATAATGACTTCTATAGTTATAGATAAATATCATCGTTATGTTAAATCTCCATCTATGTTTACAAGTAAAATAGTTTTAATTGGTGAATCAACTGCTACAGGTGATATACATTCTACACCATTGAAAAATACTTATCCTGGAGTAACTATTTTAGCTAATTCTATGGATAATCTTCTGAATGATAATACATTTTTCAGAAAAAGCTCTCTATGGGTTGATATACTATGCTATATAATCTTAATAATTCTTTCAATAACTATTCTTAAGATAGTTAAAAATAATTTATTGTCTTTTATAACTTTTATTAATCTTTTAATATCATTTATAACTTTTAACTTGTTGTTGTTTATTTGTTTTAAGATTATTTTACCTCTTGTTTCACCACTAGTTATAGTAACATTATTCTTTATATTTAGCATTATAACACAGAACTTTTTAACAAAAGAGGCTTTAAAGAAGACTTATAAGCTTGCTACAACTGATGGCCTTACAGGATTATATAACCATAGATATTTTCAAGAAAAAATGTCTTCTAAAATTTTAGATCCAAAAAGGAAAGAAGATAGATTTTCATTATTATTAATTGATATAGATTTTTTCAAAAAGTTTAATGATACTTATGGCCATAGAGCAGGGGATGCTGTTTTAATTCAGGTTGGAAAAACCCTTCATAATTGCGTTAGAAATTATGATATAGTTTGCAGGTATGGCGGAGAAGAAATGTGTATTATTCTGGATAAAACATTAACAGAAGAAGCATTAGATATAGCTCACAAAATAGTTAAAAAGGTTAGTGAATCAGATTTTTATATTGACGATGGAGTTAAAAAAGTTAATGTAACTATAAGTATAGGTGTTGCTAACTTCCCTGAAAATGCTCAAACTGTACCAGAGCTTATTGAATTTGCTGACCAAGGTCTTTATAGAGCTAAAGAGGGTGGAAGAAACAGGGTCGGAGAACTTGAAGATGTTTTTAATAGTGAAATAAAGCATACTGTTTCGAAAGAATTAGAAATAGCTAAAGCAAAAGTGTTGAAAGAATTAGAAAAAATACAGCAAATATGCCATGAGAAAGGTTTTATCTATAATGAAATAATTGATGAACTTTGTAATCAGGCTACAATAAATGATAATAATGATTCACAAAATTAGTTATACACCCTAGAATAATTTAAAGCCATATATCGTTTGCTTCCGTGGATTGGTATAGTTCTCAACAAACATTTAGAATATACTTTATTTGCAACATAGTAGTTTAAGTAAACCGTATATATTCAATAAATATAACTACATTGATTTATATAATTCTGAAGCACATTTTGCTGGCCAGGAACTTTTAAATAATTCAATTGATTTATTCAAATAGAGCTTGATTTCATCAGTGTTATTATTTAGCTTAATCAATGTTTTAGAATATATATAAAAATACCATGAAATTAAATACTTACTATATTTACAATATGAGTAAAATGGATATTTACTAAGTATACTTAAATATGGTTTTAAAATTTCAAGAGCTTTATCTGGCATATCAGCAGATAAATAAATATCAGATAAAATTATAATAATCTCTAATTTTTTTGGAGCTGGGTTTCTAATTAAATCATTATTATTTATTTTAATAGCTTCCAGACCTTCTTCAATTGCTTTTTCTTTATTATTATCTTTTTGGAGAATTATTAATGCTTTTTTAATTGTAACTATATCAGTTTCATAGGTTGATATATCGGAATTTAATATTTCTAAAGCCTTATTAAATCTTTTTGCATTAATAAAAGTATCAGCCAGGAATAATTTGATTGTATTTCTTAAACCTGCTTTACTAAAAAAACCTTTGGGTACCTTGTTATCCGCTTCAATTGTTTGTGCTAGCTCAAGGGCTTTTTTGTTTTCACCTAGAATATTATAAACATAGAGTTTGGTTTCCGGAATTATTAATGTTGTATTATTTATTAAATATTCTATTATTGCAGAGTTGCCAAACTTTAATGTATTTAATACAGTTGTTATGAAAGATGTATAAAGAAAAAATATTGATATAACAACAGTTATTGTTAGTTCAAAATAACATTCAGAAACGTACTTTATTGTATTTTCTTGAATAAATATAATGTTGATAAGGTAAAAAGAAAGAATAATTAATAAAAAAACAGTAAAAATAGGTAGTGCTGCTTGTG
>JBFMGH010000504.1:0-6120 GCA_040752795.1 Cyanobacteriota bacterium | reverse complement strand
GGCTTTATAAAAGATCCCTATTCCGCTGAAGAATACGCGAATCAACAATCTTTATATTAGTATTATCAATGATTTTGACCATATTTATTAATCTTGGGTTTTACATAAGATATAGATGATTTAACAAGTTATTTATATTGTAGTAATTGCTGCTGTCATTAATTTTCTAATATATTTTTTATTGCATTAACTATAGCCATGAACTTTTAAAAGGTTTATTCTGATATATTCCTTGGCCTGGCAATACTAACATTAACTTCTACAGCTGGTATGATTCTAAGTTGAACCTATAATACTAATGGAAATATTTCTGCTGCTATAGTAATAATTAAAAAATCATAATAAAAATATTGTCGAATTATGATAATTTTTCAATATTTATGACCATTTTGGACTTTTATAAGTTCACAATATTAACATTTAAAAGCCTTAAAGTCTGTGTATTCAATCAGTTGTAGTAAAATATTACTCAATTAGGAGCTAATCTGTGAGGTAAAAATGAACGAGAAATTACTGGCGATTAAAGAAAATGCTATAGCTGAAATTCATAAAGCAAAAGACCTTAATGAACTTGAAAACGTTAAAATTTCTTATATAGGAAGAAAAGGGGAACTTAACCTTATTCGAAAATCTATTAAAGATATACCACCAGAAGAAAGACCTCTTTTTGGACAGGAAGTAAATCAAATTTCAAAAGATGTCGAAGATCTAATACAGGAAAAATATAATGATTTATTTAATAAGTCATTAGAAGATAAGCTTAATAAAGAAAAAATAGACGTTACGCTTCCTGGAATCTGTAATAAATATGGTAAATTGCACCCTCTTACTAAAACTACTAATGAAATTGTTGATATATTTATCAATATGGGTTTTAGCCTTGTCCCTTTACAGGATAGCCCTGAAGTTGAAACGGAATATTATAATTTTGATTCGCTTAATTTCCCACCCGATCACCCTGCCAAAGACATGCAGGATACATATTATACCACATTTGCTCCTAATGTGATCCTTAGAAGCCAGACATCAAACTGTCAGGTACGTTATATGAGCAAACATAAGCCACCCATACAGGTCATAAACCCTGGAAGGGTTTATAGAAACGAAGCCGTTAGCAGTCGTAAATATAACTTATTTCATCAGGTAGAAGGTTTTATGGTTGATAAAAATATAACCTTTGGAGATTTAAAAGGCTGCCTGAATGAATTCTTCAGACAGTATTTTGGCGAAAATAGGCCAAGTAGATTCAGACCAAGTTACTTCCCTTTCACAGAACCAAGCTGTGAAATTGACATACAATGCTTCATCTGTTCTGGTAAAGGCTGTAGAGTTTGTAGCCAATCTGGATGGCTTGAAATACTTGGAGCTGGAATGATTGACCCGAATGTGCTTAAAGAAGCTGGCATAGACCCTGAGATCTATAGCGGCTTTGCATTTGGTATGGGTACAGAAAGACTCACTATGCTTAAATATGCTATTGATGATATCAGGCTATTCTTTAATAATGATCTTAGATTTCTAGAACAGTTTTAATTCCCGTGCAGCATATATGTTAAATTATAGAGGAAGAAAGAATGTTAATATCTTTAGAATGGTTAGGAGATTTAGTTGATATAAAAGGTCTTGCACCTGAAGAGATTGCAGAAGCACTAACAATGTCTGGTCTTGAAGTGGAAGAAATTGAATATCTTAAGCCCAAATTTAATTGCGTTTATACTGGTAAAATAATAGATATAAAACCACATCCTGATGCAGCTAAAATTAGACTGGCTACTGTTGATTATGGAGATACTGTTCAGCAAGTCGTTTGTGGAGCATCAAATATTGAAAAAGGCCAGATTATAGCTTTTGCAATTGAAGGTGCAACTGTTTATAATAGAAAAGACGCAACAGAATTCAAATTAAAAAAAGCAAAAATAAGAGGAGTAGAATCATCAGGAATGATTTGCTCAGCTTCAGAACTATGCCTCGAAGGCCCTGAATACGAACCATTTTCTGAAGGTATTGTTGTATTAAGTGAAATGAATAGATTTAAAGGTAAAGACATTGAATTAGGTTATCCAATTGAAAAACTACTCGAGCTTCCAGAAGATATTGTACTTCATGCTGCACCAACTGCTAACCGCGGTGATCTAATGAGTATGAGAGGTATCGCTAATGAAATTTCTTCCATATTCAATAGAGAAAGAAAATTAATTACGATTAATGTTGATTGCAACTCACTTAATTCCGATGAAACATTTGATGTTGAAATTATTGATCCAGAGACATGCAAATATTATGCTCTGGGTCTTGTTAAAGATGTAAAAATCAAACCGTCTCCAGTGTGGATGGCAAATAGACTTGAAGCTGCAGGCATGAGACCAATAAATAATGTAGTAGATATTACAAACTACGTAATGCTTGAGTATGGCCAGCCTTTACATGCATTTGATTATACTAAGTTACCTGAGAAATACCTTTGCGTTAGAAGGGCAAAAGATAATGAATCTATCAAAACACTAGATGGTATTGAAAGAAACCTTGTCACAGACAATGTTGTTATAGCAACAAAAACTAAAGCCGTAGCACTTGCTGGTGTAATGGGTGATGAAACAAGTGAAGTAGATTCAATGACACAATATCTTGCTCTTGAGTCTGCATACTTTACCCCTGCAACAAATAGAAAGAGTAGCCGGGCAGTTGGTTTAAGAACAGAAGCTTGCTCACGATTTGAAAGAGGCGTTGATATTAACACAGTTGAAATAGCTTTAAAAAGAACTATGCAACTAATGGCTGAACTAGCTGAGGCAAAAACCGCAGGCATTTTTGATACCGGCAAGCCTGATTATGCACCTGTTCTCGTTGAACTTAGATTTAGTCAGGTTAAAAGAATATTAGGAATAGATATACAGAAACATAAATGTATTGAAATACTAAAAAACCTTGATTTTATACTTTGTGAAGAATCGCAAGAGCATGCTAAATTTGAAGTGCCAAGCTATAGAACTCAGGATGTATTTAGAGAGATTGATCTTATTGAAGAAATTAGCAGAATTTATGGTTATGATAAGATTGTTGAAACTATACCTCACAGAACTTCTCTGCCACAACTGCCTGAAGAAGATATTCTTGTTAATAAGGTTAAAACCATATTAAATGGCAAAGGGATGACAGAAATTGTTACCTCTTCGTTGATTGGTTATCCACTTTTAAATTGGTCTAACATATCAATTATAGAAGAAAAGGCTGTCAGAGTTGCTAATCCGCAATCAGATGAATATACAATGCTAAGACAGAGTATGATTCCAAGTTTGATCAATGTTGTAAAATATAACATTGACAGAGATATTAAAGATTTTAGTATTTTTGAAATTGGTAAAACATACTTTATTGAAAGAGCAGCTACAGAAAAAGATCCTGGAACAGATGAACATCTGATGTTAGCCGGTGCTATTACAGGTGACAATCTAACAGGCAAAATTCACATTAAAAACAATGTGAGCTTCTTTACGCTAAAAGGCATTATTGAAGACCTGTTAGATAATTTTGGATTATTAAAAAGAGTTGAATTTCTTCAATCATCTGACATTAACTATATGCACCCTGGTAGAACTGCTTATTTAAATATACTAGGTAAACCAAAAATGCTAGACAACAGTAGATATAATTATTTAGGTTTCTTTGGCGAGCTACATCCTGGGCTAAAGTCAAAATGCAAACTTGGTCAGGATGTTTTATTATTTGAAATCAATTTAAATCAACTAATTCTATGCCAGCAAAAGTTAACTTCTAAGTATAAATCATTACCTCAATATCCTTCTGTTTTAAGAGATATTGCCTTTACAATTGATGATAACATTTCTTATGCTGATGTTGATAAAGTTATTAAAAAATCAGGGGCTAAGTTATTAAAGCATTCTGAAATTTTTGATATCTACAAGGGTAATAATATTTCAGAAGGTCTAAAAAGCTTTGCTATAAGGCTGACTCTTCAAGATTTAAATACTACACTAACTGATGATGTTGTTGAAATGGATGTTGAAAAAGTCAGAAAAGCTTTGCAGGAAAAATTTAATGTTTGTTTTAGATAATATTTAATACCTTAAAATTAATTTTTTTTGATAAACTAAAGAGAATTATAATTTGAACATTCTTCGAGGTGTTTTATAATTAACAAATTAAATAATCAGAGAATTTTATTATGTCAGAAGGATACGAAAATAATATTACAATACAACCAGCCATTCAAAAAAATAAAAAAACACTTAAATTAGACTTTTTTATTGACCTTAAAGTTAGGTTTGAAGACCTTTTTAGAGTTATATCTTTAATAAACATACTTGCTTTACTCGCAACTAAAAATGTTGAATTAGAAGAAGTCCCAGAGTTTTTCTATACTCATATTGAAACAGATTCGATTCTTTTTACATTTGAATCAAGTGACGTTTTTTTTGAAAGGTTTAAAGAAATAATCATTGATATAAATAAAATCAAGCATAATGACAATATGCCTGATGGGCATTATCTAATGCCGTTGTTTTATAAGCTATTTCAGCATACAAAAGAAGGTATATCATCTATTGACAAATATATTTTATTAAAAGATATCCATGTCACATCTATAGATGACTATAATGAATTCATATTTAAATGGACAAGAAAACTAACAGCAATTAATGGCAAATCAATAGAAGAAAAGCCCATATATGAAACTAAAGAAGAAGTAATTGAAGCATATTTTGCCAACAAAGATAATCTTTCAAACTCAATTTTTTCTGAACTTAATTTAAGTGGTTTAGAAATACCTGAATCAAATCTTAAAGATTCTGAGTTTATTAAATCAAATTTAATGAAGGCTAGCCTTGAATTTTCAAACCTTGAAAATACCGATTTTACGGATGCTAATCTTATAGGTGCGTCTCTGGCGAATACAAATATGTTCAGATCTAATCTTTCAAGAGCTCAATTAATGGAATGCAATTTATCTGAAAGCAATTTAAAATATGCCGATTTATCAGGTGCATTTCTTATTGGAGCCAATATGAGAAGAGCAGATCTTTCAAATGCTAATCTTGCAGCTATTGTTCTAGCTAGAGCTGATACATCAAGAGCGAAACTTATCAATTGTAATGCAAAAGGTTCAAATCTGGTAGGTATAAATGCTGTTGAAGCTAATCTTAGTGATTCAGATTTTAGCAATAGCGATTTAACTACAGCCAGACTTCAGGGTGTTAATATAACCGGCACTAATTTTGCTAATTCAAAACTTTTAGAAACTAACTTATCTGGAATATTGAACTATAATAACTCTAATTTTATTTCTAGCGATTGGTGGAACGCTTCGGAAATATCAGATCAGCTTTTATATTACCTGAGATCCATCTTTCCTTGCTCACAGGATGAAATAGAAAGAAAAGTTGAGTATAAACTCAAATATGGTAAAGAGATTTCTAATGAAAGTTTTAATAAACAAAACTATTTTTTGGGCTTATCTAAAAAGATAGTGTCTGAAATAATACCTGAAAATGTTTCTGAAAATAAATCCTCTTCAAACGAATCTATAGATGATATATTTAACAAGGCCGAATTGACACCTGAAGATATTGAAAAGCTTGCAATGGAGGGTTGGAACGACCCAACCTAATGATATATCGAATAGTAGTCTGAATTTTCTCGCATTATTTTCTTTTCGGATTCAAGGTCTTGAATTAGTTTATTTAATTCATTTAAGTTCATACCAAGTGAATCAGCCATTTCATTTGGCCTGCAAGGTCGTCTCATTAGCATTTCCAGCACAAGCTCTGACTTATCTTCTGCCTTATTATAATCTGCCACTTTATTAAAGGGTGCTATAATCTCTGTTTCATGCTTAAAAAGTGATAAAATATTTTCTAAATAATCATTGGAAAGCGGTTTAGCATAAATTTCATTGGGAGGGCGAACCACAGTATTTATTTGCACTTTATTAATTTTGAGAGAATTAACAAATTTAGCAACCTTTTTAATTTCATCTATATTGTCATTGATACCCTGCACAAGCATTATTTCAAGCCATATTTTACCTTTGTGGTTATTACAAAAGTTGTTCGTTCCTTCTAATATTTTAGCTAATTCAATACCTTCAGCCGGGCGATTAAT
>JBFMGH010000503.1:0-3987 GCA_040752795.1 Cyanobacteriota bacterium | reverse complement strand
AGAGAACTATAAAAGGGTTCTGGCCGTTTAAACTTTCAGCCTGAATTACCAATTTATTCAAAGAAGATATACAAAGGTCTTTTTCAGGGCCTTAGATACTGAAATAAATTCAGTAAGAGGTTGATTGCAATCCGATCTTATATTATTTTATTGATTAAAAATAAGAAATCTATTTATTAATAGAAGTTTTACACTATATTAATAATTAAATTAATTCCTTATAAAGCTTTCCAGTTATTTATCAGAACATATTATTATTGATTTTAATCTGGTTAGCGTACACAAAATTAAATTTATCCGTACCTGTCGTCTTAGCCTTTTGACCATCCTGGCCAAAGATGCCATTTAATTTAAGTTCCTGTCCGGATATTGTTAATTTATCTCCGCTTTTCAGCCCCTGTAATGGGGCATCGTGATTATTATTATCACTCATTATTAATACAAATTTTGCATTTTTATTATAGAAACTTGCCGGGCATCTATTTTTCTGAATGTATTCTTTCTGACATTTTTCATAATCAGCTGGGGTCATGTATCCTACAAACCCTTTAATCATATTGCCAAATGTATGCCTGTTTTTACCTGGTTCAGAAATTACTATCATCTCTTGATATAGCGATTTACCTTTTTCAAATTGCCAGTTAAAACCATTAGGCCCCTGTTTTGTAATAGTTTCTTTTGTTGTTGAGCAGCCAGCAAAGATTAATAATGTAAATAAAATAGTGATAAAAAAAATATTTTTCATTAATAAGTCCTTTTAATAAATATAAATCACAGCTCAGATTAAACCTGAGCTGTGAAAAAGTTATTTTATGCTTTACATAAAGATTTCAGCTCCGCAGATTCTCCTGGGGCTAAAATAGTACAATCAATATTAAGTTTATCTTTAACTTTTCTTGCAAACTCTTCAGCATCAGCTTTAATGGGAGGGAAGGTGTTGTAATGCATAGGTACAACATGATTAACACCAAGCCAGTGTGCAGCGATTACAGCATCATCAATGTCCATTGTGAAATGGCCACCTATTGGCAATAAAGCCGTTTTTGGTGAATAGACCTCTTTAATCATTTTCATATCATAATGCAAACCAGTATCACCTGCATGGTAAAGTTTATGACCACAAAAATCTATTACATATGAACCTGCAATGCCACCATATCTTCCATCAGGTAGTTCGCTGGAGTGTTTCGCAGGTGCAAATATAGATGTACCCCAGGGATACTTTATTTTTGCTCCGAGATTCATTCCTATAGTATTAACCCCCTGTGATTGACAATAGTTAGCTATTTCAAATATTGCTGTTATAGTTGCATTGTTTTGTTTTGCTATTTTTATAGCATCCCCAATATGGTCACCATGCCCGTGGGTAATTAATATATCACTCACTTTTAGAGTTTCAACTTTTGTTTTGGCTAATGGGTTACCTGTTATAAAAGGGTCAATACATACACGATGGTCACAACATTCAAATAAAAACCCACTATGACCTAAAAAAGTTATCTTCATACATTATCTCCTAATCATTTAATTACTATGTTAACAAGTTTATTAGGAACAACAATAATTTTTACAGGTTCTTTACCATTGATATGTTTTTGAACGTTAGTTGAAGCAAGAGCACACTTCTCCATATCACTTTTTGATAAATTAGCCTGAAGTTTTATTCTATCTCTAACCTTTCCATTGACCTGAATTACAACTTCAACAAAATCTGCTACAAGCATGTTTTCATCAAATTTTGGCCAATCCGTTGAATAAACAGAACCTTTACCAGCGCACAAATTCCATAGCTCATCAGCTAAATGAGGAATTAAAGGAGAAATAATTTTTATAAGATTTTTTATAGCAAAAGATAATACTGCTTTATCGGTATTACTATAGTCGTTTTTATTATTGACATATGCATAAATAGAATTTACAAATTCGCGACATTTACTGACAACGGTGTTAAACTGGAATTCTTTTTCAATATCATTAGTAATTCCATATATTGTTTTATGTGTTGCCCGAATAAGTTCTTTTTCAGGGTTATCAAGAGATTCAATATCTGGTTCACCTAATTCTAAATCAATTTTATCTTCAATATTTGCAATTAAGCGCCAGATTCTTGCTAAGAACTTATAGCATCCTTCAACTCCTTCATCAGACCAGTCAAGGTCTCTTTCTGGTGGTGAATCGCTTAAGATAAATAATCTGGCTGTGTCCGCACCATATTTTTCAAAAATATCATCAGGGTCAACGGTATTGCCTTTTGATTTACTCATTTTTGCACCATCTTTTAGAACCATGCCCTGTGTAAGAAGGTTATTAAATGGTTCTGGGAAATTAAGCAGGCCTCTGTCACGCAATGCCATTGTAAAAAATCTTGAGTACAGTAGGTGTAAAATAGCGTGTTCAATACCTCCTACGTATTGATCAACATTCATCCAGCTGTTAACCAGTTCACTATCGAAGATTTTTGTATCGTTGTTAGGGTCAATATATCTAAGATAATACCAGCTGCTACAAACGAATGTATCCATTGTATCAGTATCTCTGGATGCTTTGCCACCACATTTAGGGCAAGATGTATTAATAAATGATTCAGATGTTTGAAGTGGAGAACGAGATGAGTCACTCAAGTCAACATCTTTTGGTAATAATACTGGTAAATGGTCATCAGAAACAGCCTGAGTGCCACATGATTCGCAATATATTATTGGTATAGGTGCTCCCCAATAGCGTTGTCTGCTTACCAGCCAGTCTCTTAGCCTGAACTGAACACGTGCTCTTCCACATGCGGTTTCTTGTGCCCATTCAGTTATTTTCTTTTTGCCTTCTTCGCTTGGCAGATCATTAAACTGGCCAGAATTAATCATAATACCTGGTTCAATAAAGGCTTCTTTAAGCGGAGAATCATCAATTTTAGCGGGGTCTCTGATAACTTCAACGATAGGCAGATTGAATTTTGTAGCAAATTCAAAATCTCTGGTATCGTGACCTGGTACCATCATTACAGCGCCAGTTCCGTATTCTAGCAAAGCATAGTCAGCAATCCATATAGGTACTTCCTGGTTGTTAAAAGGGTTAATAACATAAGAACCTATAGGGACACCGGTTTTTTCTCTTTCAGTGCTTGTACGTTCAATTTCAGATAACTTTTTAGAACGATCAACATATTCTTCAACTTGTTGCTTGCTTTCAGGGGTTGTAAGTTGAGAAACCAGAGGGTGCTCAGGAGCTAATACCATTGCTGTAACACCAAATACTGTATCGGGCCTAGTAGTAAAAACAGGTATTTCCTGGTCAATTTGATCTTTGACAGGAAATCTTAATTCAGTTCCGAATGATTTTCCTATCCAATTTTCTTGCATTATTTTAACTTTATCAGGCCAGCCAGGAAGGTTTTCAAGGCTTTGTAATAATTCATCAGCGTAAGCAGTAATTTTAAAGAACCATTGTGCCAGGTTTTTTTTTAGTAACTTCTGAGTCGCATCTCCAGCATAAACCATTTTCAACCTGTTCATTTGCCAATACGGTTTGACAGTCTGGGCACCAGTTAACCGCAGCCTCTTTTTTGTATGCAAGATCGGCTTTATAAAGTTCGAGGAAAAGCCACTGGGTCCATTTATAGTATTCAGGTGTGCAGGTACAGATTTCTCTTTTCCAGTCAAAGCTTAGCCCAAGAGTTTTAAGCTGGCTTTTCATATAGTCAATATTTTTAAAAGTCCATTCAGCAGGAGGTGTTTTTGATTTAATAGCCGCATTTTCAGCTGGTAGGCCAAATGCATCCCAACCAATTGGATGTAAAACATTATAACCCGCCATTTTTTTATATCTTGCTATAACATCAGTTATTGTATAGTTACGTACGTGTCCCATATGAAGTTTCCCTGAAGGGTATGGGAACATTGATAGAGCGTAAAACTTTGGCTTGTCACTTTTTGAGGGAGTATGATAGATATTTTCATCTTCCCAGAAAGTTTGCCATTTTTTTTCAATATGTTG
>JBFMGH010000502.1:0-13589 GCA_040752795.1 Cyanobacteriota bacterium | reverse complement strand
AAAAATGCTTTCAGGTTTACTGGATCCAACATCTGGAGAAGGTACGGTTGGTGGGTATGATATAGAAAAACAAAGTGAAGATATCAAAGATATAATTGGATATATGTCTCAAAGGTTTAGCCTTTATGAAGATCTTGCTGTAGAAGAGAATCTAAACTTTTATGCTAGTTTATATGGAGTTGTAGGCCCAAATGCAAAACGCCAAAAAGAAGATATATTAGAGCTTACATCTTTAACAAAATATAAAAAAGTTTTAACAGGTACATTATCTGGAGGACTTAAACAAAGACTTGCTTTATGCTGCGCTCTTGTACATAATCCAAGAATAATTTTCCTTGATGAACCAACCGCTTCAATGGATCCAGTTGCAAGGCGGGAATTGTGGGATTTGCTCTTTTCTCTAGCTAGTTCTGGAGTTACATTATTTGTAACTACTCATTATATGGATGAAGCTGAAAGATGCAGTAGTGTTGGTTATATTTATAATTCAAAATTAATTGTGAGTGGAGGCCCAGACGAGTTAAAAGCACTAAGACAGGTAGTTGGTAAAGGAGTTAAACGTTTAGAGTTAATATGCAAACCGCTTGTAAAATCATTTAATATTATTAAAGCTATTCCTTATGTTAAAGATGCAACCATTTTTGGCCAAGCATTGCACATTATGGTCGATGAATCAATTAGTATGAAAAAATTAGAAGAAGATTTAGAGTTAAGAGCAATTAATTTAATAGAATCAAGAGAAATATCACCATCTTTAGAAGATGTTTTTGTAACATTGACCAAACAAGAAATAGAAAAATCAGGAGAAATGGATCTGAATGTTTAGAAGTATCAATGCTATAGTAAAAAAAGAATGGATCCAGATAAAGAGAGATAAACTAACTCTTGTTTTAATAATTTTTATGCCTATACTTCAGCTATTAGCAACAGGGTTAGCAATTCAAAAAGATTTAAGAGATCTCCCAACAGTAATATGTGACCATAGCATAACTTCAGCAAGTAGAGAACTAATAGACTCGCTAGAAAATAGTCATTATTTTGAAGTTAAATATCAGGTTGAATCACAACAAAAAATTCTAAAAACTATACAGGCAGGTAAAGCTCAGGTTGGTATAATAATTCCTGATGATTATAAAAAAAAGCTTTTAAAAGGCCAGACGGCTGAAGTAAGAATGATAGTAGATGGCTCTAATGCGGGTGCGGCAAGGTTGGCAATGAATATGGGTAGTCTGGTCGTTTCAAATATAAGTACAAAAATTCTTGAAGATAAAATTAATAAACTTAGTAGTGCTACTGATGATTTTACAGTTAAGGTTGAACAACCAATAACAATGAAATCTCAAGTTTTATACAATCCCGATCTTAAATTTGCTTTTTTTATAGTACCCGGCCTTCTGGGTATGATCTTGCAAATGTTAACAATGCTATTTACGGGTTTTGCTATAGTGAGAGAGCGAGAGAGAGGAACTCTGGAACAGTTGATGGTAACACCTATTAAAAGCACTGAATTAATGCTAGGAAAGCTGATTCCTTATACTGCAATTGGTTTTATAGATATGATATTGGCTCTAGCTGTTATGATATGGTTTTTTGATATAAAAGTCAGTGGCCAAATGTGGGTATTGATAGTAACTTCAACAATATTTTTAATTTGCTCACTTGCAATAGGTATGTTGATATCTACATTTGCTCAAACTCAGGTGCAGGCAATACAAATTACTTTCTCTATTACAGTTCCCACCTTGTTATTAACTGGTTTTGTTTTTCCTTTAGAACCAATACCAATGTATATTAAGTGGATGAGTTATTGTTTACCATTAACTTACTATTTAGATATTATTAGAGGTATTGTTATAAGAGGTGCGGGTATGTTAGAATTATGGCCTCAAACACTAATATTAATTGCTTTTTCTGTAGGTCTCATATTCCTTAGTGTAATACGGTTTAGAAAGAAAATTGCTTAGGTTATGAATTTATTGTTTAAAAAATTTTATATTATTGTACTTTCTTTAATATTAATTACCAGTACAAATACTGTATTAGCCAATGAATCTAAAGAAGGCCCACCGCAAAATGAATTAATAAAGGTTAATATTAGTACAAGTGAAGACGTTGAACCTGTTACATTAAGCTTATGTAAGGCGTTAGAATTAGCAAAAGCTAATAATCTCAACATAGCTATAAAAAAAGATCAAGTTGAAGAAAATAAATTAAAACTAGATGAGGTAAAAAACAAAAGGTTATTCCTCTTTTTTAAGTTTGTAAACTCGGGTGCGCTACAGAAATCTGCAAAATATTCAATTGAAGCCTCTACATCAAGTTTAAGAACTACGGAAAACAATGTCTTGGCTGAGTCTTCTGCGAAATATTTTAATTTGCTACAAACATTATTAACTAAACAAGTTGCAAAAGATTTTCTTAAGAGGGGTGAAAATTCATTAATTGAAACCAAAAAACTTCTTGAAGAAGGGCATGCTACAAAGTTTGATGTTAAACAAACTGAAGTTTTTGTTGAAGGTCTGAAGCAAAAATTACTTGAAGCTGAAATTGCATATATGCTTTCATCTGTGGATATAGCACAATATATAAATGCAAAAGTTTTTAATACAAACATTATTCCCGAAGAATGTCAGTATAATGCAAAAGATAGTAAAGATATAAATATAAAAATTTTGAATTTAATACCTGATGATTTACTTCTTAATGATAGTGTTGATTATGCTTTAAAACATAGACCTGAATTAGAAGAATTAAACTGTAAAATTAAATCTCTTGAAGAACTTATTATTGCAACAAAAAATGATGATATTAAAGTGAAAACACTTGAATCTCAAATTAGCCAATTACATAATACCTATAATCTAACTCAAAATGGAATAAAAACTACTGTAACAAAATCGTTGCTTCAAGTTATTGGAGCTAAAAATCAGATAGATGTTGCACAAAACAAGTATAATTTATCCATAAAGGCCCTAGAGCAAGCTAAGATGGCAAGAATAGAGGGTTTTAGTGCTAATAAAGATATTCTGGATGCACACGTAAATTTAGCAACATCAAAAAATGATTATTATAAGGCTATTATATCTTATAATATAGCACAAATTAATCTGTTAAAAGAGCTGGGGCTAATAGATATTGCGATACTTAATGATAATAAAACAA
Organism: Cyanobacteriota bacterium; assembly: GCA_040752795.1. Lineage (GTDB taxonomy): Bacteria > Cyanobacteriota > Vampirovibrionia > JBFMGH01 > JBFMGH01 > JBFMGH01. Next base: position 10,427 of record JBFMGH010000502.1, on the reverse strand, counting down.
TTGAATTACCTTCAATTGTTTCTGAAAATCTTAATGGATTTGAAGATCCTGTTAAAACTTTAAATAAGAATATTTTAGATATAACAGAACATGCAAAAGACATTAATAAAGAATAAAATAAGGTAAATAATTAAAGCCTGCATTGATTTAACAATAATAACAGGCTTTAATACGTGTGTATTATTATTTAATTATTTTGCTTCTTCAAGTTCAATACAATAGACAGGACATACTTGAGGGCATAAATTACAGCCTTTACACTTATCAGAATCTACTTTATATATTCTGTCATTCAGTCTGTCTATAGCCATATGACCACCATCACGACATGCTATGTAGCAAAGCCCACAGCTAATACATTCATCTTCATTAATTTTAGCTTTGACAGTAATCTTTCTTGGTAGATCATTATGCATTACAATATGTGGAAGTGACTTACCGATTAAATCAGAGACCTTTTCTATATTTTTTTCTTCCATATAGTTTGATAAACCTGAATTTAAGTCATCAATTATCCTAAAGCCCTTATGCATTACAGCTGTACATATCTGTATATTTGATGAGCCAACAAGCATAAATTCTACGGCGTCAACCCAGTTGGAAACTCCACCGGTACCAGTGATTTCTATATCAACATTGCGTTTAATTTCCGCTATAGTTCTAAGTGAAATTGGTTTTATTGCTGGGCCAGATAGGCCGCTGTAAGTTGATTTACCGCCAACATTAGGATATGGTACAAAAGTGTCTAAGTCTATACCCATTAATGATGGAATAGTGTTAGCTGCACATACTGCATCGGCGCCACCTTCTTTTAATTTTTCAACAACTTCAACAATATCAGCAACTTGTGGGGTTATTTTTATAACAACTGGAACATTGCCAGCGGCCTCTTTAACCCATCCAGCAACAATTTTTGACAAGTCAGGATCCTGGCCAAGCATTGCCCCAGGTCTTTTGCCCATACTTCCTTGTGGGCATGAAAAGCTGCATTCTATAATATCAGCACCTGCTTTTGCCAGTCTGCTTGCAAGTTGTTGCCAATCTTCTTTTGTGCCTCCCATCATGCTTCCTATAACAACTTTATTTGGAAATTCTTTCTTTAATTCCTTGATTCTATATTCAATTTCATCAATATCATATTCAGATACAAGGTCAATATTTCCTAAAGCTGAAACACGTTTCCCTTCATACTCAATTGAACTCATCATAGGATATACAAGGTCAACAATTTCTTCTTTGACGTGTGTTGTTTTTAAAACAGCACCAGCCCATCCCATTCTAAAGGCATTTTTGACCATTTCTAGTTCATCACTTGGTGGTGCAGCAGCTAATATAAATGGATTTTCAAATTCTACACCACAGAAATTAACTGATAGATCTTTAAGTTTATATAATGTTGACATATTTAATTTCCTTTCGATAAATATTCATGAATAGAATTAACCGCATTTTTAGCATCACCAATAGCTTCTACTGCTGTTGTACTTCCTGCTACATCTCCACCAGCGAAGACCCCAGGAATTGATGTTTCATAAGTTTCAAGATTGATATTAATTAAACCTTTAGCTGTAACCTTTAAATCAGGGTTTTTATTGAGGAAGTCTTTATCAGAATCCTGACCTATAGCTAAAATTACATTATCAACAGCAAATTCAACTCTAGTATTATCAATAACAATTGGTTTTCTTCTTCCGCTATCATCAGGGGCGCCGAGTTGAACTTGATTACAAACTAGCTTTTCAACTTTCCCGTTCCCTTCAATAGCTTTTGGTGCAAGCAAATTCTGGAATATAACACCTTCAATTTCAGCTTCTTCAATTTCAATAGCTTGAGCAGGCATTTCTTTGGCAGATCTGCGATAAATAATATAAACATCTTCAACGCCTGGAAGTCTTATAGCAGTTCTTGCACAATCCATTGCAACGTCACCACCACCAATTACAGCAATTTTTTTACCAACATTAACAGTATCAGTTATATATTTTTGTTTTAAAAAATCAAGAGCATAATAAACACCTGGTAAATCTGTACCTGGTATGTTTACATCTGTTTCTTTATGAAGTCCAATAGAGATATAAACCGCATCAAAATCTTTTTTCAGGTCTTTAATATTTTCAATATGTGAGTTTAAAATAATGTTTACGCCATAATCAAGTATTAACTGAATTTCAGAATCAAGGATATTTCTTGGAAGTCTGTAAGTTGGAATTCCAGATTTAAGCTGTCCTCCTGCATAGTTTTTAGATTCAAAAACTGTAACCTGATATCCTAAATTTCTTAATTCAAAAGCAGCAGCGAGGCCACCTGGCCCTGCACCAATTATTGCCACTTTCTCAGAAAGGTTTTTGGCCGGGCTAAATAACTTATATCCCTTATTTTGTTGAAAATCACATACGAATTTTTGTAATCCCGGTATATCTACGGGTATATCAATTTCTGTTTTACTACAATTTTCCTGGCATAATCTATCAGACGGACAAATTCTAGCACATGTAGAGGCAAAAATATTATCTTCTCGTATAATTTTTGCAGCTCCAATAAAGTCACCATATCGGATTCTTCTTAAAAAGTCTGATACTCTAACATTAGCAGGGCACCCATCACTGCAGGGTGCTTCGTCACACATCAAACATCTTGAACTTTCTGCAATGGCTTGATGTTTTGTGTATTCTTGTAGAGTTTCTTCAAAACCTAGTTCATGATTTGATTCTGCCATTTTGACCTCTATCTTCTAATTTTATGTACTGAAACAAAATAATATTTTAATATACTACATTTAAAATCTTTCCCAAAACTTTTTAGCTAATTCTCTACTTTTATGGTTAATTTCTGATTCTACAATATTGGGTAGTGTTAATTGTCCATCTTCCATAAGGACTTTACCATTAACAATTGTTGTTAATACCTTAGATTTATTAATTCCAAATAACATATGTCCCCAGAAGTTTCCCCCACATATTGGAGTTGGAGGATCATAGTCAAGAATTATAATATCAGCTAGGGCATTTTCTTCAAGTATACCAATTTGTTTATTAAATAATCTTGAAGCGATTATAGAATTATTTTTAGTGACAATATTTTCAATTTCACACCAGCCTACATTACTGTTTTGATGTACATGTTTATGAATTATGTTTGCAACACCAAGCTCTTCAAACATGTTAAAGGTCATGCCATCAGTTCCAAGACCTGTTAAAATGCTATTGTCTAGAATATCAAATAGCTTGCAACAGCCAATAGCATTATTCATATTTGATTGTGGATTATGTACTATTATAGTGTTATTATCTTTAATTAATTTCATATCATTTTGATCTATATGAACACAGTGTACAAAAATAGAATTATTTCTAGTAAGGCCAAATTTATGGAGTCTTTGAACTGGGCTAAGTTGATAATTTGCTATATTATAGTCTTTATCATATCTATCTTCTGCCACATGGATATGAACACCAACATTAAGCCTTTGAGCTTCTTTAGCAACAACCTCCAGAGTGGAATCATTAATGGTAAACATTGCATGAAGACCTATTAAGCCCTTAATCATATCATTATTAGATGTTTGTTCAATAAAACTTATATTTTCAAGAATGCCTTTGTTTGCAATGTCTTTACCATCTCTATCAGAAATCTCATATGCTAGGATTCCTCTAAGGCCTAATTCATTATATGCATTAGCAATTGTATTAAGTGAACCTGTTACACAGTTTGGAGATGCATGATGATCAATTATCGTTGTTGTACCAGATTTAATGCAGCCAATTAAAGGTATTAATGAACTGTAATAAACATCTTCTATAGATAAAGTTTTATCAAGATGCCACCAGAGGTTTTCCAATATTTCAGCAAAATTTCTTGGTGGAGAACATTTTAAAGCAATACCTCGTGCAAATGTACTGTATAAATGCATATGAGTATTTATCATGCCAGGCATAACCAGTTTATTCTTTGCATCTATTGTTTTAGAGAAGGTTATACTTTTATCAATTTTATCATCTGGTAATATAGATTTGATAATATCTTTTTCAATTATTATAGAATGCTTTTCTAAGATAGTATTTTTACTACCTAATGTAGCAATTAATCCATTTTTAATTAACAAATTGCTCATAACTCCAATATCTCCTGTAAAATAATTGGAACAGTATAAATAATAATATTACAAAATAAAAAATTCTTTAAATAAAAAAAATATAATTAAGTAATAACTAATGTTGATTCAATATTTTCGCATTCTTTTCTTTTTGCTGAAATTTTATGAATTCTGTCCACTTGAAGGCAAAAGGCTTCAATGCGTGATTCAATTATTGCAGGGAAGGGATTTCCATCAGATTCAATAGATAGAAATGGTAATTTGTCAATGGATTTGTAATCATGGTATTTATCTTGTTTTCCGTCAATCAAAATTTTATTTGCTAGTGTAGATTCTTTAGAAAGAATAGCTTCAGTTACTCTTGTTGGTAAACAGGCAAATGGCCCTATAGAGATAACACCATGTACGGATTCAATTATTTCTTTAAAGAATGAGCCAATAACCAGAATCGGTTCTCCTGTTAAATTTATGTTTACAAAGTTTTTTCCATATTCAATTAATTTATTAATATTTGTCGGTTCGCAATGGCATAGCCCAGATTTAGACAATATTTGAATGATTTTGTGTTCGAATCTGGCTTGAAGATTTACTTTTATTTTAAATTTAAGTTTGTCAATAATTCCAAATTCAGATTCTAGAATATTTTCATTAACAAGATAATCTACATAATTAAGCCATTCAGTAGTAGTAGCTGTTTGGGCAATAATATCTTTTTTGGCAAGTAATTCTACAAGATTCTGACAGGAGAATTCATTTTTTCTTACAAATATTTCACCTAATATTGAAACAATTTTAGCCTCATTTAAAGGATATTTTAATGGTATTTTTTTTAAAGTGTATGCTACATCTTCTATTACGGTGTATAGATTATTATAATCATCAGATTTAAGACAATGAATTATTTTTGACCATTGATCAGAGAAAATGATAGAGGACTCTTCTTTATTAACAGCTAAAACAATTAATGCTTTTCTAATATTATCCATTATGTCTGCAATAATAAAAGCTTTTAAAATCTTTAATGAATTCTGGGTTCCAATTCCAGCATAACTATTTTCAGAAGTAAGTGTTAAAAGAGCAACATTGCTTAATTGTTTATTCTTTATTAATTTATTTAAGAAAATATTATATTGTGAAAACCTGCAATTGCCTGAGGCAGTTGGAAGGAAATAGACAATATTTTCTGATGAAGATGCATTATTTTTCATGTAATCAAGCAAGCTTCCTACAACAAGTATTAACGGCAAACACTCTTTGCAAGATGCATTTTTTCGACCGAGAATTAATGTGGAAAAATCATTTCCTTTTACAGCTTTAGCATTAAATCCCATTCCATTAAATGTTGCTGAAACTGCTTCAGAGCTAAGAACATTCATTGAAGGAAAAAGCAGAGTAACATTTTTATCTTTAATATTATATTTTTCACCTTTACTGTTTACAAAATAAACGGTTTTATTGTGATATTCAAGTTTAGATGGATTGAAGTTATTAATATTATCTGGAGGTTTAATTTTCTTATATCTATCAATAATATCTAAATAAGCTTCAACTCTAGTATTAATACCTGCATCGGCAGTATGGTTATCAAGTTCGAGGGTTAATGACGGCTTATTTCCCATTTCTTGTCTAAAATAGCTTATAATAAATGAATCAGGTCCACAACTAAAGTTAGATATAAATGTTCCAAATAATTGAGGATTTTGTTTAATAAATTTAGCAGCTTTCATAATATTTTGCCCGATTGCCCAGGTGATATCATCTGACAAATCATACTCTTCAAAAGGAAGCATATCATAGGGAATAATTTTAACACCTCTTGAGGCAAATTTATTTGGTATACCAAGGTTTGCTTCATTAGCAAAAGCATTATATGGTCTACCAAATAATACAATAGCAATATTATCAGGGTGCTGTTTAAGATTTTCAATAAAATTTTTACCTATTAGCTTTAATTCTTGAAAGGCCTCTTTTTGAGAGGTAATAGCAAAATCGTAAGCTTGTATGGCCTCGCATTGATTAACATTGAGAAGATGCGCAATTTTTATAAAAGCTTCTTTTTGGGTATCCCAGCCTTTAGAGAAGTCTAGCACTGGTGATAAGAGCTTAATATTATTTTTAGTGAGTAAATCTTTAAAAGCTGTTTTTATGTAATAAGGTTCACTCTGAAGAAGGAAACAGGTACACTGGTGTTCTTTTTTATTTATAAAGCTGTTTTCTACGAATAATTCAACAATATGAGGTAAGAAGATGAAATCTGGATTTTTTTTAATTAGATTTGCAAACTCACCATGAGCAATTTCTCCTGGGAAGCAGAAGCTTGATCCCTGTCTTTTAATGCCATCACTGTCAACGTTATCTGATAAAATAACTTTAAACCCTAGCTTTGTAAAGAAGTTATAATACATAGGGTAAAGCAAATTAGTAAGAAAGGCTCTTGAAATACCTATTATTGGTAAGTTTTCATTTGTTGATGGTGCCATTAAGTATTTATTGAATATAATTTCTTGCCTTAATGAAACAAGGTTATTTGCATTTGAATCAAACTTATTATTATGAATTATATTATAATACTTGTTGCAGGCCCCACCGAATGGGATATTTTTATTTTCAATATTGATAATTTTAATGTTGCATTTTCTATCACAGTTTTCTGAAGTGCCTTTACAAATAAAGTCACCGCTGTAATTTACTGATCGTTTAATAAGGCTTTCAAGTTGAAATTCTTTCTTTTTCATTAATCCAAGTTTAATTCTTTTATTTATTTCCAGGGCAACGCCAAATGCACCCATTAAACCTGGTTCAGGTGGAACTATAATTTCTTTGTCAATTAGGCAAGCCATAGCTAAAGGCACGGCTTTGTTATAACAAACACCACCCTGCATAAATATTTTCTTCCCAGAGGGTCTTGAGCCTTTAACTCTATTATCATAATTCATACATATTGAAAAAACTAATCCAGCAATAATATCTTCTTTATTAATTCCTTCTTGAGAAGCGTTTTTAATATCACTACTTATAAAAGCAGAGCATTGATCATTAAAATTAGGTGGTTTTTCAGATTTTAGAGCAATTTGTTCTATGTCAAAATAATTTATACCGAGGCTTTCTTTTGCTGATTCTTCCAAAAATGAACCAGTTCCTGCGGAACAGGCTTCGTTCATAGCATAATCAGATGGTACGCCATTAGTTAAATATGTATATTTTGCATCCTGTCCTCCAATTTCATATATAGTATCAACCTCACTATCAAAGAAAACTGCTGAAGTAGCATGAGCAATTATTTCATTTATAATTCCATCTGTCATAGCATAAAGACCGGCAATTTGTCTTCCGGAACCTGTTATTCCAAGACCGATAAGCTTAATAGGAACTTTTAAATCATTTAATAGAGATCGGTAACAATTTTTAGAAGCTTTAATTGGATCTCCATCAGTTCTTAAATAAACTGACGCTAAAATACTTTCATCAGAAGTCCTTATAACTACAGCTTTTGTAGTTGTTGATCCAACATCCAGGCCTAGTATGCATTCTTCATTATGTTTTGCTGTGCCAAATTCCATTTGTTTGAATGATACAAGGTTATTACCGTGTTTAATTGGCTTTAAGAAATTAAATGAAGAAATATTTTGCCTGAAAATATTTTGTTTTTTGAATACTGTTCTATTTTCAAGGGCATAAAAAGCAGCGCCTACGGCTTCGAAAGTATCATAATTTTCTGCAATGGTTAAATTATCAATTTTTTCTCTTAAGAATTTTAATACAGTATTATTATTAACGACACCACCAACAACTAGGACACTATTATTGCCTGTTTTTTCGAGTAAATCAAGTGCTTTATTAGCAATCATGAATGATAAACCAGCACAAACTTCTCCTATTGGGATTCCAATGTTCAAGGCATGAGTACAATCACTTTTACAAAAAACTGAACATCTACCTGATACTTTGTGAATTGGAGAGTTTTCAGAAAGTTTAGAAGCTTCATCAATAGAAAGATTCATTCTTCTTACTTGTTGTAAAAAAAATTCACCAGTGCCAGAAGCACATTTATTGCCTGTTTCTACATTAATAATATTATTTTTACTTAAATTATATACTATAAAATTTTCTGAACCAAGGCTTGCTAGCGCATCAAAATATGTATTTTGAAAATAGGTATATTTTAAAGCGTATTCAGTTGCTTCGGGTTCTGTGATAGAAGTAAAATTAACAAGATCTTTAAATTTTCTTCCAGTGGCACAAATGTAATCATATTTATCTATTTGAAAAATTTCGAGAAGATCTTTTAAAGCTTTTGCAGGATTACTTTCGTGGTTACGAATAAAACTTTTGCCAAGGTATAAGCGATTATTTTCTTTAATTGCTTCGGCAATCTTTATTGTTGATGATCCAAGGCAAATGCCAAGTGCTTTTTCTATCATTGCCAGAATTGTATCCTTTTTATAAGCAATAAATAGTTTATCAGAAACAAATCAATTTATAATGTTATTACTAATTATTTTTTACAATATAAAAAAGGAAGTTGAGTTCAAAATTATTAAACAATAAGTATTTTGGTTATAGTTTACTTTGTAATAAATCCAGAGGCATAACTTAGTACACAATATATTAAAAAAAATGCATAATTGGCTTTATTTATATTATTTTTCAAATAATAATACTTAAAATATTGCAATAGACTTTAGGTATAGATATATGTAAAATATGAAAAATCATTTAAATAATAACAATAATTAATTTAATTGTTTGGCTAAAGTAATTATTAAAGGTTTACAGTAAAGTTTATTATCAATAGTTTTGAATGTAATATCTCTACTAACAGTTTGCAAGTTATTGATATCAAGGGTTCCAAATTTTTTCATTCTATCAAAAGCTTTAAAAATATTGCTATTTATTTCATTTGTAATAGATTCATCTTGGGCATTGTCTTTAAATGTAACTCCTTTGAATATAACATCTAGAGACAATATGTTTTCAAGGCTGTTATCGAGAATTAAATAAACAAGAATTAAGCCTTCCTGTCCTATCAGAGTTCTTTCCTTTAGGGTTCTATCATCAACAATACCGCCTGATATAGTGTCATAATAAACCATATTAACATCAATGAAATCTTTAATGACGTTAAATTTTTTGTTTTCAATATCTAATATATCACCATTCTTTAAGATAAATATATTGTCAGGAATAATTCCCATAGAAGCAGCAATTTCAGCGTGTAAAACAAGCATTCTATAGTCTCCATGAGCAGGCATAAAATATTCAGGGCGTGTTAGTGCAATCATGAGTTTTAATTCTTGTTGAGAAGCATGGCCACTAACATGTATGTGTTCATTTCTGCCATAAACTAAATCAGCACCAAGAGCCATTAAGGAATCCTGTATTTTTGATACGGCTCTTTCGTTACCGGGTATAGGATTTGCGCTGAAAATAAATGTATCGCCAGGAATAACTTGTAAAAGCTTATGCTCTTGATTTGCCATTTTTGCAAAAGTTGATGTAGGTTCGCCCTGTGAGCCGCTTGTAATTATTACTATTTTTTCATGTGGGAGCTCTAATGCTTCATTAATAGGAATTAATATATTTTCATTATAGTTAAGATAACCGGTTTCTTTAGCTATTTGGGTAAATATTTCCATTGAATATCCATAGATTGAAACTTTTCTGCCAGCTTTATCAGCGGCTTCAATAATTTGCTGTATTCTATGAATATGGCTTGAGAAAGTAGAAATAAAAATTCTTTTAGGTGTTTTTTCAAAAATTCTTTTAAGATTTGGGCCAACTGTTTTTTCAGATTGGCTGAAACCATCTCTTTCAACATTAGTACTGTCAGAAATAAGCAACTTAATGCCTTTGTTGCCAGCCTCAACAATTCTTGGAATGTCAAAGTGTTCATTATCTATAGGTGTAAAGTCAAATTTAAAATCTCCAGTTAATAAGATATTACCAATAGGTGTTTCAAATAGAAGTGCATAGCAATCAGGAACACTATGGGTAGTTCTTATGAATTCAATTTTGATATCTCCAAATGATTTTATGCTCCCTGGCTCTACATTAATTAATTCTGTTGATGGCTTAATAGCTAGTTCTTCAAGTTTTTTGTTTAATAAAGCTATAGTTAAATTAGATGCATAGACTTCAGGAATATTTGTATTAGATAATATTCTTATTGCACCACCAATATGATCTTCGTGAGAATGAGTAATTACCAGTGCTTTAATTTTATCCTTATTGCTGATTATATAATCAATATTAGGAAATAAAAGCTCAATACCAGAAAATTCATTAAAAGGGAAGCCTATTCCCGCATCAACTATTATCCAATTGTTTTCGCTTG
>JBFMGH010000501.1:0-12241 GCA_040752795.1 Cyanobacteriota bacterium | reverse complement strand
CATCAATATCATTTTTATTTAAGTTTTTAACTATATCTTTTTCAGCGTCTCCGCAAAGTAGCAATGAAAAGTGCTTATAATCTAAACGTATTATAAGAGAGTTTTCATTAAATTTTCTGTTTAGGTTTAATTTTTCAGCGGGGCTGAGTATCTTTAATTTTATATCATTTGTTAAATATATTTCATCTTTTTCTCTAAGAACCTGATAAGGTATATTTTTCTTGATTAAAGTATGCAAGATTTCTTTGTAAGAAGAATTTTTAGTAATAGCACCCGGGTCAAAATATTGATGTACTTTAAATTCGTCTAATATTTCAGGAATACCCCCAATATGATCATTTTCTGTGTGAGTTAAAATGATGGCTTGAATTTCACTATTTCCCCTGCCGTATAAGTATGGTTTCAAAATCCAATCAGCAGAATTATAACTATTTCTGATTCTGTAACCCCCATCTATTAAAACATTTTTATTATCAGGTGTAGTTATTAAAATACTGTCAGCGTCTCCAACATCAAAAAACACAATATTTAAAGTATTATTATACGGTTTAACAAAAATTATGCCTATAAATGTAATGATAAAAACAGAACACAATATTAAATAATCTTTAGTTTTGTATTCTTTCCACATTGCATATAATATTATGCCAATTATGGAATAAAATAATAGAACCCAATAAATGGAACTAAAGCTATAATGCTCAAAAGAAAATGGCAAATTAGATATATAATCTGCAATAAATAATAATAAGCTTAGAACCGGTGATAACATCGAGTCAATAAAAGAAGATATAGGAATTCCAATAACAGGTATAACTGAAATAACACTTGATACAAAACCACAATAAGTTATAATAGCTACAAGTGGCATTGCAAAAAAGTTAGCAACAACAGAATAAGTGCTAAAATTATGAAAATAAAACATTATTACAGGCATTGCCCAAATCTGGGCAACAATAGGAACAAGAACTAACATTGCTAATGCTTGAGGCAAAGTTTTAATATATTTCTGACAAACAGGAATGGTTACTATCAAACCAAATGCTGTTACAAATGAAAGTTGAAATCCAACATCAAACAACATATAAGGGTTAATAAGTAGTAATAATGTAGCAACAAAAAAGATTATAGATATCATATTTGCGTCTTTGTCAAATAATTTTCCCAATAAGATAAATTCAAGCATAACACTGGCTCTCAGAACGGATGGAGGTAAGCCAGTAAGCAATGAATAGAATAAAACTATTATCATTCCACCCACTATTTGAACGTTATATGGCAATGATAATTTTGAAGTAACAAAAATCCAGGCTAATGCAAGTAGAGCAACATTAATACCTGATGCTGCCAGTATATGAACCAGACCTGATTTGATGAAATGTTGTTTGACTTCCCTGTCCATAGGTATTGCACGTTCTCCTAATACAATACCTCCTAGTAACTGGGCTTCATATTTACCCAGTGCATTGTTATGGACATCTTGAATATGATTTTTTAATGCGCTTAAATAATTTAAAAATTTTAGTTTCAATGTTTCAGGTGGTGAAAGTATCTGGTAATCTTTCCATAGTACGAATAAATTACAGGTAATCTCCTTGTTTTGAAGGTAGTTTAAATAATCAAATTGATACGGGTTACTGGCCTTATTTGGAATATATAAATTTCCGGTTAATTTTAACCTGTTACCAATCTTTATACAGTCAAAATTCCTGTATTTATCCAATACTGTTACCAGAATTTTTCCGGTATTAGGTTCTTTATTTTTATTAAGTATAGTTTTTTCAATTTCAAAGTTAAATTTTAGTTTATCTTCAGTTCTTGATCCCGGTTCAGATATTACATTACCAATCAATGTAATATTTTTTTGAGGTGCTATTTTTGAAATATCATTGCTATTTATTTGAGGAGCTCTATATAGAGTGTAATAAAACCCAAATAGCAGGGTTATAAGAGCTATGATAATAACACTTTTGTGTTTGAATTTCAATAAAGTGATTATAATTATTGCTATAAATATTGTCGAGGGCAAAATGTAATTGTCTGGAAAATTTATTGCCAGGGTAATTCCAGATATGAATAATGTAGAAACAATAATAGTTAAATAAGAATTATTAATTGAATTAGTCATAAATATTTATACAGCTGTTATAAGGCTAATTAATTAACTAACTATGTTATTAAATTAGCTGGTTACTGGCAGGAAATAATGTTCAAATAAATTAAAATAACTCCGATCTTTAGTACTTTGAGCAAGGTGTTTTGCAAGTGCTACGTATATCATCCATCTATTTGGAGATGAATTAATTTTATATTCTTTGATACAGCTTGATGTAAATTTCATATCATGTGTAAAGTTCATAATAGAACCATTTTGCACGGATAGAAAAGCTAATAATTGAGTAATATCATCATAATCGCAATTAGAGCAGACACAACTTTGTGTTAAAGCTACAGCATCAGATACATTACTAACCTGAATAGATCTGGCAATATTATTTAAAATATTTTTTGATCTAATATAAACTGGAGATGCAAGAAAATGCACTTTTTTTAATTCAATCGAAAGCCTATTAATAAGGGCTGCTTGCAAATATAATGCCAGAACTTTATTTTCAGGATTGTATTTTCTTATCCAGCAATTAACAGCATGGCAATAATTAAAAGCGTGTATGGGTTTTATCCAGTCATTTAAGTCGGTATTTAAAATTAATTGTGATGCCGCAAGAATCAGGTTATCTGTTAAACTTTGAATTGAAATTCCATTTTGAATTAGCTTGGTAATAAGGGTTAAAACCCTTGATTTCATTGAATAAATAATTTGATCGGTAAAGTTTAGAGTATCTTCTTTAGACAATTCGAGGTTGTTATTATCAATATTAATATTCATTTCAAGATAATTATTATATTCTTTTAATGCATGATCATAAATAGAAAAGTCTTTAGGCTCAGATGCAAGATAGGAAATACTTGGATAATATATGTCCGAAGGTTCTTCTCCTAGAAAATCAATTAATTCTAGTATTTTATGATAATAAATAGCTTTATGACCTATATTAACTGTGTCTTTCATTGCAATATTAAAAATATCACGGTGTAAGTCATCATTGACAGCATTATTAGATAGTAGGGCTAAAAAAAACCTATAGGTTTTAGCTACATTTCCTTCGTCTATATAACTTTCAATAGTGCTTATATTATTATCTGTTTCAACAAATAATGGTGAATAATCAGAAAAATTTAATGGTGCTAATTTATTTTCATTGGCCAGATATGCTAATGCTTGAGCCAGGGGTAGAAATTTATAAGATTCAAGGTAATTAGATAAATCTAATGCGGCCATAATGCCCATTATTCCGTGAGGAACATGAAAATATTTTGTTCTATATAATATAGGAATAGTTTCTTTAACAATGTTATAAACAATTTCTTTTTGAGAGACGTTCTCTTTAATTAACTCAAAATAAGCTTCAAGTGTATCATTACAACTCTGACTTTTTAATGCTTGTAAAAGTGATCTGTATATATTATCCATGGTTTTCCCTTATTCTGTAGTTTCATTATTAGTAGTTCCTGATGAAACACTGGTTTCAGTATTGTCTGAAGAAAATTTTTCAATGTTATTTTTTAGTTCTTTTATTTTAGTATTTATTGTTTCTTTGTTTTCTGGCACTGTTGAACCACTTAGATAAACCTCGTAGTTTTCTATAGACTTTTTATAATAATTAATTAATTTAGCTTTCTGTTCATCAGTAAGTTTGATATCATCTTCAGATTTAACGCTATCTGGTTTTTCTTTTTCAAGTTTATCGATTTCATTTTGAAGTAATTTTTCTGATAACTCTTCATAAACAATGGCTAAAGATAATTGAGCCTGTGTGAAATTTGGTTTAAGTTCAACAGCTCTTTCAAGATAGTGTAAAGATTTATCCAGATCACCTTTTTCTTTATATGCAATACCCAGATTATAGTTAGTTTGCGGAAAATTAGGATTTAAATCCTGTATGGATTCAAGCCTGGCTATAGCACCATCAATATCTCCACTTGCCATTAGTTGAGCAGCATTATTATTTAATGTTTGAATATCTAAATTAGAACAACCATAAGAGCATGAAATTAATATAATACTTAAAAAGACTGTTAAAATGTTTTTCTTATTATATATTTTTGTATTAATCTTTAATTTATCAATCATTTTAATTACTCCTTATTCAGCTTTTTAAGATATTCTCTAATAGTATTGGGATATATTTGATGTTCATACTTTAAAATTCTTTTAGCCAGGGTTTGCGGTGTATCATTTCTATCAACACTTATTCTTATCTGGTTAAGTATTGGGCCCTTATCTACTTCTTCAGTAACTATATGTACTGTACAGCCAGAATATTTTTCACCATTAGCAATTACAGTTTCATGTATTTTTATTCCGTACATGTTAACACCACCATAATCAGGTAACAAACTGGGATGTATGTTTAAAATTCTTTTATTAAAAACTGTTAGTAATGGTGAAGAAACAATTCTTAAATAGCCAGCAAGTATTATTAGATCAACATTGTAAGAAGTCATGATATTACATATTTTTTGGTCATAGCCCTGTTTAGAGTTGTATTCTTTATAATTTAGATAATAATGATCAATATTTTCAAGTTTTGCTCTTTCTAAAGCATAGGCTTTTCTATTGTTAGATATAACGACTACAATCTGTGTATCAGGAATAGTAGAATTTTTAATAGCATCTATTATGGCTTGAAGATTACTACCATTTCCGGAAGCCAGTATGCCAAGTCGGTATGTTATATTTTTATAAGACATTTTAGTTTTTATTTATAAATACAACTCTGTTTTTACTTTTTAGCCTGGAAATTTTACCAATTTGAAATGCCTGATTATTAGTATCTGTTAAACGTTTTAATATTTCATCAGCATCTTTAGAGCTAACCACAAGTGTCATGCCTATGCCCATATTGAAAATATTAAACATTTCGTGATATTCAAGGCCAGACATATTTTGAATCACCTTAAATATTTGTGGAATATCCCATGAATATTCATAAATATTTGCCTGAAATTCTTTAGGAATACTTCTTGGTATATTTTTAATAAACCCGCCACCTGTTATATTTGCTATTGATTTAATCTGGAAGTCTTTTTTTATTGTTTTAATTGCGTTAACATATATTTTCGTAGGTTCAAGTAATTCTTGAAATAATGGCCTGTTTAAACAATTAATATGACTGAAGGGTGATAGTTTATATTCATCAAAAAAGATTTTTCTACAGAGACTATAGCCATTACTATGCAAGCCTGAACTTGCCAGGCCAATAATAACATCCCCAGATTCTACATACTTGCTATCTATAATGTCATCTTTTTCAACTGCACCTACAGCAAAGCCTGCCAGATCATAATCATCAGTATTGTATAAACCTGGCATTTCAGCTGTTTCTCCGCCAATTAGTGAGCACCCAGCTATTTTACAGCCTTTAACTATACCTTTAACAATTTCAGTTATTTTATCAGGTTTTATTTTACCGGTAGCTATATAATCAAGAAAAAATAATGGTTCTGCTCCGGATGTTATTATATCATTTATGCACATAGCTACCAGATCAATACCTATGGTATCGTGCTTATTGACCATAAAGGCAATTTTTAGTTTGGTGCCAACTCCATCAGAAGCTGAAACAAGAACTGGTTTTTTAAAATTTTTTAATTCAAACATTCCTGAAAAGGGGCCAATATCTGCAATAACCTCAGGTCTTCTTACCCTTTCGGCCAGAGGCTGTATGCTTTTTACAACCTGATCACTTATTTCTAAGTCTACGCCTGAATCTTTATATGTAAATTTTTTTGATACCATTATCTTTAACTATCTTTTTGGATAATTTTTCTCTAACCATTTTTTAAATATTTCGTTTTCAATTTTAGCATCCCACCAATTAGCTTTATTGCTGAAGTCAGTATCACTATCAAATGTTATATCACCAGAAAACAATGCTCCTGTGAGATCAGAGCTGCTGAAATCAGTACCCAGTACTGTAACATTATGAAATCTGGCATTACAGAGTTTTGTACCAGAAAAATCTGCATTACTGAGATTTGTTTCACTTAAATCTGATTCAGCCAGATTTGACCCTGATAAATCTGCTTCTTCTAATGTTGAATATGTTAAATTGGTTTTTATTAAGGAAGCTTCGCTCAAATCTGAATTAAAAAAGTTTGCTTTACTTATATTTGAGTTATTTAAATTTACTTTATAAAGAGATGAATCAACAAAATTTGCTCCTGAAAGATTTATATCACTGAGGTCAAATTCATCCATATTACTATTTATGAAAGAATCTAATTTATCAGTTTGATATGCATTTACCACATCTTCTTTATTTTTAAACATTGTTATCAAGTTTAAAGAATCATATTTATCAAGAGAAACTTTTCTATTGGGCAAAATACTTATCTTAACCAGTTTATTGTCAATAGCAGAAGACATTAATAAAGATTGGTTTTCTTGAATAATGTCAAGCAAATTAAAAACGTTATTATAAATACTTTCAGCTTTTTTATCATAAATTTCGAGGTTGTGTTCGAAAGTAGAGCTATATATGCTATACAACACACACATTGTTAGTTCTTCAAAATCACTGAATTTTATGGGTTTATTATCTTTGGTTGAAGCAACAAGATCAAAAGCAGCTATTTCATTTTTAACATTGTTAATAATCAAGCATAAATCTTGAGATTCAAATATTTGATCTGAAAATCTTGTATAAATATTTTCTATGAAATTAAAAATGGTTCCTATTTGACCAATGGAAAAAGGTTTATCCCCTTGAAAAATAATTCTAATATTTCCCAGTGCCAGATTATGTGTCATTTTTAAGGTTCCTTAATATTTAATCATTATAATTTTAAATTGATAAAGATTTTACGACAAGTAAAAATTCTTCTATATTAATCAATAGTTGTTAACAATAACTGGTATGATTATATTTCCAAATAAAAAATTTTTTAATTGATTTTAAAAGTTCCTGTTAATAGTAATAACTCTTACTATTGTATTTGTGTTGATCATTTAAAATAATTATTTCTTTAAGCTAAAAAGAGAATTTATTTATTATACTATTCCACATAAATAATGAATCGATCCTGACAGGTTCCTATAATCTATAAATTACTTTCGAGAATCAGTATAACTGCTTTGGTAAGCTTTTTAAAACAAGTATCCTTGCCTGTATTGCTGATTTGTTTTGTATATTGATATAAAAATATTCTTATGTTTTTACCATGGGTTTATATTACTTTTGATTAAATGAAATCTTTCTAGTGTTAAAATCATATATAATAAAACTTTAATTGATTCACAAAAACAGTTAAACACTAATTATGGACCTAAAAACTGAAATTAATACTAAAAATTACAATATAATACTGCAACATGCTTTCCTTGATAATTTGAAAGCTTCTCAAAAACTACATAAAATTAAACAGCAATTATTTAAAAATAAAACAAATAAGTTTATTTATGGTATCAATGATTCAATAAAGTCCCTTCTGAGTGCTTATTTTGCAGATAATATAAGTTATCCTTTGTTGTTAATAACTTCAAGCGTTTCTAATGCTTTAAAACTTCAATCAGAATTATTACTACTTCTTAATATACCAGTAAAATATCTTCCTTCGCTTGAATCTAGTCCATATGATATGGTTTATAGTTCTTCAAATTCAATAAAAAGTCAACTTGATTGTGTTGAATTACTTATTAACAAAACACCTTGTATTATTATTATTAGTGCTAAAACCCTTAATAATACCTTCCTTTCTCCAGAAGATTATATTGCTAATTCAATTAATATAAATCTTGGCGACGAACTTGATACATTAGAACTGGCAAAAAAATTAACAGATTTAGGATATTCAAGAGTTCCTATGGTTATGGATCCTGGTGAATATAGCTTAAGAGGAGATATATGTGATATTTTCCCTATATCTTCAGACCCTGTTAGAATTGAATTTGCCTTTGACGAAGTTGAAAGCATTCGTTTTTTTAATATAAACTCTCAAAGATCAGTAAAAACTATTGAAAGAATAACTATAAGGCCAAGATATAAAGTTATTTTAAACAGGCACAATCTCCAAAATCTTGTTGATGCATTAAATTTAATGCTACAAAAGCCTCAGGTTGAACTAGATCAGGATACGTTTTTAACTCTTGAAGAAAATATTAATAATTTGATAATTCAACTTAAAGAGTTTAATTATTTTGAAGGAATAGAATATTTTGCTCCATATTTACATAATAAAATGGCAAGCATTTTAGATTATCTGCCTGAACAGAGTATCATTATATTAGATGAATTTTATGACATAGAAAATCAAATTATTAACAAAGAAAAAAAGCTTGAAATTGAATATCATAAAGGTATCAAATCTGGAAGATTACCTTCATTACCCTATAGTTTACATATTAAGAGTTCTGAAGTTATAGCAAAAATTCAAGAATCTTCATTATTATATCTAAATTCAATTCAAAATACCAGCAATAACAGTGATGAATCTATTGAAATATATACAAAATATGTTCCTTGTTTTTTAAGTAACTTAAAAAATGCAGCCAATTATTTGAATGATTTAAAAAAAGATAATTATAAAATATTAATTACTACCGAATATCCTCAAAGAGTAAAAAGCGTATTCAGTGAATGGGATTGTCATGCCATATATTTATCTGAAGAAACTGAAAATGAAACTACTTCTGAAGATATTATTATCACTAAACATGGCCTGACATCTAGCTTTACTCTTCCAGAATTTAAAATAGCTTCTATAACAGATAAAGAACTATTTGGTAAACGCTCAAAAAAACCGACTATAAGTAAAAAAACATCTCAAAGAGAAAATCTTGACTTTTATCTTTCACCATCAGACTTACAAGAAAACGATTTCGTAGTTCATGCCAGACATGGTGTTGGTAAATTTGTTCAACTCCTTCAAATGGCAATTGATAATCAGTATCGTGACTATTTGATGATCCAGTATTTTAATAATGACAAACTTTATGTGCCTGTTGATCAAATAAACTTAATAACTCGCTATAGAGGTTCAGGTGATAAACCTCCAAAACTAAGTAAAATGGGTGGACTGGATTGGGAAGGTACTAAAAAGAAAGCTCAAAAAGCTGTTGAAACTATTGCTGCTGACCTGCTTAATTTGTATGCACAGAGGGCTAAAACAGATGGGTTTATTTTTGAACCTGATACTAACTGGCAAATGGAAATGGAAGATTCTTTTGAATTTGTTGAAACTCCAGATCAAATGCAGTCTATATTAGATGTTAAATTTGATATGGAATCTGATAAGCCTATGGATCGTTTAATTTGTGGTGATGTTGGATATGGTAAAACTGAAGTAGCAATCAGATCAATATTTAAAGCTGTGCTTTCAGGCAAACAGGTTGCTTTCCTAGTGCCTACTACTGTTCTTGCACAACAACATTTTAATGTTATTACTGAACGCTTTTTGCCTTACCCTATTAACATTGCCATGCTATCAAGATTTAGAACTAATAAGGAGCAAAAAGAAACTATTAACAGGCTAATTACTGGTGAATGTGATATTGTTATTGGTACACACAGGCTTCTACAAAAAGATGTTGGATTTAAAAACCTGGGTTTAGTTGTTATTGATGAAGAACACAGATTTGGTGTGAATCATAAAGAAAAACTTAAAACCTTAAGAACACAGGTTGATGTTATAAGCATGAGCGCAACACCAATACCCAGAACCCTTTATATGGCTATGTCAGGTATTAGAGATATGTCTGTTATCAATACACCGCCTGTTAACAGGAGTCCGGTTAAAACTTTTGTTGGCGAATATAATGAAAAACTTATAAGAAGTGCTATTTTAAGAGAACTAGAAAGAGAAGGACAGGTTTATTATGTTCATAATAGAGTTCAAAGCATACACAGGGTAGCTCATGATCTATCTCAATTGGTTCCTGAAGCTAAAATAGCTATAGCTCATGGACAGATGAAAGAAAAAGAACTTGAAACTGTTATGCTTGATTTTTCTGTTCAGAAATATGATATATTGTTATGTACCACTATAATTGAATCTGGCCTTGATATACCAAATGTAAATTCTATTATAATTGAAGATTCTGATATGATGGGCCTTGCACAGCTCTATCAACTAAGAGGTAGAGTTGGCCGCTGTGATAGGCAGGCCTTTGCGTATTGTTTTTACCAGCCTAAAAAATTACTTACTGATGAAGCTAAAAAACGCTTAATGGCTATAAGAGAATTTAATACCCTCGGTAGTGGCTATCAGGTGGCATTAAGAGATCTTGAAATAAGAGGAATAGGAAATATTCTAGGACACAAACAACATGGTAGGATGGTTGAAATTGGCTTTGATCTGTATTGCGAAATGCTTGAAGAAGCTGTTAAAAAACTTAAAGGTCAGGAAATAGTTAAAAAGTATATTCCTATTGTTGATATTAATATTACTGCTTTTATTCCAGATAGCTGGATAGGTGATAAAGAACAAAAAATAGTTGAATATAAGAGATTAGCTGCAGTTGAATCTCAACGTGAACTTGAAATTATTTCTGACGAGTGGAATGATAGGTTTGGAAAAATCCCTGAGGAAGTTAATAACCTTATAAAGATTACTAGAATACGCCTGCTTGCTGCGGATGTGGCATTTAACATTATTAGAGAAGAAAAAGAATTTGTAAGAATATTTACAAATTATAATTTTAATCATTGGAAAAAATTAACCCAGAAATTACCATCACATCTTGTTAATAGAACAAAATGGATTAAAATGCCAGAAACTTCTATGGATGGAATTAGCGCAATTTTGATAAAATATAGAGGATTCACTCCAAAACAATTATTAAATTTTATTGAAGAACTCTGCCTAAGCTTGTATCAAACAATTCAGGAAACAAGGGGAGAAAATAATTAATGAAAAAATCAATTTTTACAATATTAATAGCTTCTTTAATCTTTATAACAGCTTGCGGTAATAATACAAAAGTTGATGAAAACGCCGATGTTGAATCAATTAAACCTGACACTGTTATTATGAAGATTGATGGTAAAAATATTAGCAAAAACGATTTCGATGATGCTTTTGATAAATTATACATTACATCTCCTTATGGTAGTGCAAAGGTTGATCTTTCAAAAGATAAAAACTATCGTATTAAGCTTTTATTTAGAACTAAAGCTATAAATGATATAATTGTAAGATACTTTATTGAAAAAGAAGCAGAAAAGCAAAATATTAATGTGCCTGATCAAAAAGTTCAGGAAGTTTATGACGAAGTAGTAAAAAGAATTGGTGGAGAAACAAGGCTTAAAGATCAACTTGCTGTTGCTAATATGAATGAAGAAAAGTTTAGAAAGTCATTAAAAGCTGATATATTGGCTAAATCAGTGATCGATAAGTTATCTGAAAATTCTAATGTCTCTGATGCAGAAGTTAAAGAATATTATGAAAAACATAAAAATGATAAATTTGATGTTCCTGAAACCGCCAGAGCCAAACATATTTTCTTTAAAGCCGATGAACGAATTATTGAAAGAGACTATAGAAGTAAAAATAGAAATGCTTCTACACAGGATATTAATAAATTTGTTGAAAGTAAAATTGCTGAAAAACGAGCTAAAGCTCAAGAAGCCTTAACAAAAGCTTTAGCCAGTCCTGATAAATTTGATGATATTGCTAAAGAATATTCAGAAGATAGACTTAGTGCTATTAATGGTGGTGATTTAGGTTATATACCTAAAGGTAAAATGCTGGATGAATTTAATGATGTATTATTTGATAACAAAAAAGCTCAGGTTGGTAAACCTTATCCTGAATTAGTTAAAACTAATATTGGTTTTCACATCATAAAAATAACTGACCATAGAAAAGGTGGCATTATGGTCTTTGATGCTGTTAAAGATGACATTAAAAGATTGCTTGAAGACCAGAAGAAAATTGATCTATTAACCAGTTTTGTTAAAGATAAAAAAGCTCACGCTTCAATTGAATTCATTTATCCGCAGTTTGATGAAACTTTTATTGAAAAACAACTTCAAGCTGATCCTAATAGGCCATCTAATAAAGCAACTGAAGATATTAAACTCAAAGATAATAAAACTGCCAGCAAAAACACACCAAAACAAACTCAATAAGTTATAAAGGATTCTATTGTGGGTCAGTTTTTAGAGTTAAAAACAATTAT
>JBFMGH010000500.1:0-2098 GCA_040752795.1 Cyanobacteriota bacterium | reverse complement strand
GCCTGCAATTTTTAATACATTTAATACAAACCCGGCTCAATGCATAAAAAAAGAGCTGGTTAACCTTATAGGTTTCTATTCTGGCAACAATAAAGAGGTTGAAAGAATTTTTGATACATTTTTAAATGACACTAATGAAGAAATACAGATTAATTTAATCGGTCAAACATACTATTTAAGCCAGGCCAAAAAGGTTGCAATTTTCAAACAATTTGCAAATAATGCATCAGAAAATATCCTATCCGAGCTAGCTGATAGAATATACCAAATTTCAGAAGTAAATAGGCCTGAAATTGCCCGGTTAATTATTTCTAAAACCTCATCAGATGAAGTTAAAAAAGCATTAAATAAATTTATAATTGAATCTTAATTTAAATAATAACTGATATAAAAGCCTATAAAGACAAGTATCATATTGAAACAACTTATTATAAGGTATTTTATCACACTGCATGAGAAGAGATCTATCCTTTTAAGACCCTATAATAATTTAAAGCCATATATCGTTTACTTCCGTGGATTGATATAAAACTAAAGTCACCCTCAATTTGAGGGTGACTAAACAGGATTATCACTATTTATTAATATTACCTAGGCGGTAACATTTAATTTATCTACTTCTTGATCAAGAGCTTTAAGTTCTTCAATAACTTCCAGGCTGTTTGTTTTTTCAACAATCTGGTTAGCATTTAACTCAATGCCTGTGCCCATAGCTACTTTCTGATTATCTGAGCCTTCTTTAAGGAATAAATCAGCTGCACCAATAGCTCCTAATTTACCTTTTACGCTGGCCAGCCAATCAGGATTAGTAAGGGTTCTAACTACTCGGTTAACTATTGAAGGTGTAGCACCTTCACCGATTTTGCCTAAACCGATTGCTGTTGCTGCTAAGTTAGGTAAATTGGTAGCTCTAATTATCATAGCTTGAATTTTAATTTTAGTTACAGCATTATCCATTTTTCTTAGCTCATTATAAAGCCTTTGTGCTTTCTCTCTATCTGCACCAGATAAATCCTGGTATTCCTGCAACACATCTTTAGCTTCTTTAATTGCTTCTCTATATGCTTCTTTAGCATCATCTAATGCCTGAGCTTTTTCTTCTTTAAGTTCTGCTAATTTTCCAAGATATGTAGTTTTTGCTATGTTATAACCGTCTTTCTTTATCCCTTTAGCAGCATCCTTCATACCATCAGCATGAGCCAAATGTAAGTCTCTTAGTTTTTCTTCTTTTTGCTCAAGAGCAGCAACTTTTTGCATAGCTGCACTTAAAGCATCCTTGGCCCCAGCAACTGCCTTGCCTGCTTCTTTTACTGAATCAGCTACTTCTTCTGCTTCACCCACTGTAGATTTAGCCATTTTAGATACAGCTGCACGTAAAGGTTTTGCAGTTTTACCAATTTCTTTTAAGTTTGTTTTTGCTTCATCAGCTAATTGCTTTGAGTGTGCTGCAACACTGTTTAACTCTGCCTCAAAGGTATCTGCCAGGCCACGAAGGGCTTCTAAACGGTTTTGAGCTTGAATTTTGCCCTGCTCATATTCTTCTTTAGCAGATAATTTTGCCTTACCACGTGCATCTTTAGCACCTGATACCATTTCACCATATTTTACATCACCTTCAAGTTCAG
This sequence comes from Cyanobacteriota bacterium, assembly GCA_040752795.1. Classification (GTDB taxonomy): domain Bacteria; phylum Cyanobacteriota; class Vampirovibrionia; order JBFMGH01; family JBFMGH01; genus JBFMGH01. Next base: position 473 of record JBFMGH010000500.1, on the reverse strand, counting down.
CTTTATCTGCTTTTGAAAATGTATCTACATAATCTACAAATCTTTCCGCTATGCCTTCAGCATAAGCATCTTTTGTACCCTGTGTAGCTTCTAAATGTTTTTTCTTTAGCTCTAATTTTGATTCTTTTGTTTTTAACGCATCTCCGAGACCGCCGTTAAAACTAAGTGGGGAAAATGTTGCCTGCATTTATGTGTCTCCTCTCTCATTTATACAAAAAAAAAATTTCACATTACTAGTGTTGTTCTCAGAAAAAATTCTAAATTAATTCTTGTGCTAAATGCAACCGTAAAATTTACACTTATTTACATTAATGTGTTTTTTACACTAAGGCTATTAATATTTCCTATTAACCCAGTTAATTCGTGAATTTGTTACAAACTCTCAAAGCTCAAGTAATGACTTAAGTTAAAGATTTATGCATTTAACATACTGTAAATATTTAACAGGGATCAGGTTTTAGAGGGCCGGGTTC
>JBFMGH010000499.1:0-4220 GCA_040752795.1 Cyanobacteriota bacterium | reverse complement strand
TTCTCTTATCAAGAAAGTATTTCAGAGGTATCTATGTATAAACTCTATGATAATGTCATCTTTGGGATTCAGGATTTTGATTTATCCCTATTGAAAGAGCTTTTCACTATGAGTTAAATTTCAGTATTAGTTATCTTTAACATAATATTAAACCGATAAAATTATACTGTTAGAGGAATTTAAAGAATTTCAAGAAATTATATTCCAAAATGGAAGCAAAAATTATAAAATTGATTAAAGCATTAAGTTTTATTTATTATTTATATTGTTCTTTATTGTATAATTTAAATACAACGCTGGAGGAAATTATGGACTGGAAACAAATTATTTTAATGGCCAAGGGCAAAGCTGATAACCCTGATTATGAAAATGATGAACAACAACTTACCTGGAGAGCCAGAGTTTTATTAGAAAATACTATCAAACCTGCCATCAGGGAAGTTTTGGAATTCCTTGAAGAAAATGATATACCTTTTGATAAAAAAAGAAAACATTTTATTGATGATTTAAGTACTGCTATTGGTGCTGAAATTTTTCTTGGTGACGATAATTGTAACGTGGAAATATTTATTGGTCTTACTAAAGAAACTATTATTGGCCTGTTAACAGAATTTAGATATGTTCATATTGATAGATCAAATCTATTGGAGCTACCTCTCAATGAAGCAAAAATAACAGCTTCTGAAGTTAAACGTCTTTTAGCTGAAGATGTTAGAATTTATTATGAAAAACTTGCTGAAATGTCTCAATTAGAAGCGAATTCTTTTTAATTATATTAAATATTACTATTTAAGGGGCGATTAATCGCCCCTTAAAGGTGTTTAATAATTTATTTTCATTACTTTTTTTGTTTTCAATAATGTTTCCGATGCTATAGCTCTTGCTTTGTCTTTTCCATTAGATAAAATCTGTTTTAACATCTCAGGGTCATTATCTAAATCTTTTCTATATGATCTAATATCTTTAAAATGATTATTAACAATATCAATAAGTTGTTTTTTACATTGCACACAACCACGCTTAGCCGATTCACACTCTTCTTTTACAATATCAAGAACTTCCTGGCCGGTAAGTGCTTTAAATAGTGGGTAAATGCCCATGCAATCATCAACTTTTCCAGGGTCGTCTTTCTTAATTCTTGCAGGGTCAGTTATAGCTTTCATTATTTTTGCTCTGGTATCATCTTCTGAATCAGATATTTTAATATCATTATTAAAAGATTTCCCCATTTTTTGCCCATCAAGACCTGGTAACAGAGGTATTTCTGTCAGTCTTGGAATAGGTTCAACAAAATGATCACATTGATATATATAATTAAACCTTCTTACAATATCTCTGGAAAGTTCTAAATGGGCTAGCTGGTCTTTTCCAATTGGAACAAGGCTGGCATTAAAAATTATAATGTCTGCGGTTTGCAAAACAGGATACCCAAATAATCCATAGGATGCATTTTTAGATTCAGCATCTTTTGAATCATCATTTCTAAGAATCTTAATCATATCTTTTAATGTGGGGTCTCTTTCTACCCAGTTTTGAGGTGTTGTCATGCTTAACAATAAATGCAATTCAGCAATCTCGGGTATATGAGACTGTATATAAATCGTTGAAATTTCTGGATTTATTCCACAACAAAGCCAGTCTTTAGCTACTTCTAAAACATTTGATTCCATTTCTTCAGTATTCATATATTTAGTAGTGAGGGCATGCCAGTCTGCTATGGCATAAAAACAATCATATTCTTCCTGAAGCATTTTCCAGTTTGTTAAAACGCCAAAATAATGGCCTAAATGAAGTTTTCCGGTTGATCTCATTCCAGACATTATTCTTTTCTTTGGCACAATTTTGCCCTCCTGCATTAGCCATAATATTATACAATTTTTAATTTTAGCATCAATAACAAGATGGATCAGTGAAGAAAATTTAAACTTAATAACTTTACCAATATAAGAAAGAAAACTATATACGGACTAAATTTACTACAAGGTGTTTTTGCCTGCGCAGCAGGCAAAAACACCCTATAATAATTTAAAGCCATATATCGTTTACTTCCGTGGATTGGTATATGTCATTAGAAGCAGGTTTTTGTAAATGTAACAAATTCATGAATTATGTGGGTTAAATATATTTGAAAATATTTGATTTCAAATTGTTATTATGAATTAATAAATATGTTCACTTTAAAGGCATATATTATGAAATGTTTTATTGATCAAAATACTTTAAAAACTACTAATAGAATAAATAAAATTGTTTTAATTAGTTGTTTATCTGTTTGCTTGACTGAGTATATATTTCAGATTCCATCAATGCTTGAACATCATTTAACTATGTTTGAAATAATTATGGCATTAATATCTACCCTTTGTTTTTATAGCCTTTTTAATTTACTGTTACTCCCTTTTATAGATTTAGTTCTTCTTACATCTTTTTATATTGAAAATAAAATACGATATTATTTTATAACAACTACATTTATCTTTACTTTCATTAACACATTACCTGCTTATATTATTTTATCAAGGCTATTAACTAACTTATTTGCTAATTTTTATTTAATTTTAACGTGTTCAATTATTGCCAGTCTCATTATAGCTATTATTTTCTCTGGTATTATTATTTATTCTTATAAAGATACGACTGCTTCAGAGGGAAAGAGTAATGTTATTGTTGCAATAATACTAATATTAATTATTATTGGAACATTTATACTTGTTAAATCTGTATTCTCAGATAATCAACTACTATCAAACTATTATATGGTTTTGCTTATATTATTTTATACAATTACTTTCTTTAGTCTGGCATCCAGTGATAACTTTAATTATATTGATAAAATTCAATATAAATACCTGTTAATATTTATGGCAGTCTTCATTTTCCTTACTACATTTACTTTTAACAATAATTTAAAACTATCAAGCTATACTAAAAAATATACTTTATTTGAGAAAAATATCATAAGCCTTTTTTCAAGACTTTTGGATTTTGATAATGATGGAGCTGGCCCTGAATTTCTTGTTGCAGGAGGAGATATTGATAATTTTAATTCTAAAATAAATTCTTTTGCTAAAGATAAACCTGAAAACTTCATAGATGAAAACATTTTTAATAATGATTTAAATAAAATTTATTATGAAAAACAAGAAAAACATTATACTTTACCAATGTCTTTTTACCATAATAACATTATTCTCATTACTGTTAACAACTTTGATATCAATGATATAAAAAGTTCGGAAGGTTCTTTTTTATCTAATTTAATAAATAAAAGCATCTTTTTCCCTGATTCCTATTGCATAAGTTCTTTGAAAAAAGTTATTTTAAATGGCATTTTGAACTCAAATCTTTATGATATAACATATTTAAAGCATCAAAAACCAATTATAAAAATGGGTGAGGGTATTATAGATATATTGAATAATAATAATTATACCACTCAAGTTTTTATTGATATTCCTTACTCTGCACAGGCAGACTTATTTAATATTATGAATAAAGCGGATGTAATATATGCTAATGACTATAACCTTTCTAATCCTATTAGAACTTCTTATATATTAGACTCAATTACAACTTTTAAAGGCCAACCATTTTTCTGCTGGATTTATTTTGACAAAAGAGTACCTGTAGACATAAATAAGCGTATTGAAAGTATTTTTGAAAATATTAAAATTATAAATCATAATCATAAAACTATTTTAGTTGTTATTTTTTTGCCTGATAATAACTCTACCAATAACAATAGTATCCCTGCTACAGCTCCTATGCTTATATATTTTAACGGGGTAACTCCTAAAGTTATAAAAAATAAAGTCTCTACTGCTGATATCCTGCCCTCTCTCTTGACTATGCTTGAAATAGATTATGATGTAAAAAGCTACATAGGTAGAGATATTTCTAATTATATATTTGCAGATAATAATAATGACCGAAATCTTTTTTTCTTTGATATTTTTTCTAATACTGCTAAGGTTTTCAACAATAATTTTGAATTAAACTACTGCCTCAATGATCATTCAATTGAATTATTTAACCTGAATAATGATCCTGATATGAAAAATAACATTATTAATGAAAAAAACAATATACCTGAATCGGAAAGTATTTTTAGCTGGATGGATTTTTATTTAAGCAATGGTAGTGCAAGTTAAAATCTATAATAAATTTCAATTAATTTCATACTGAATTATTTTTACTGCTGTCTTGATAAAGTTATAAAG
>JBFMGH010000498.1:0-7451 GCA_040752795.1 Cyanobacteriota bacterium | reverse complement strand
CTTGTTTACTTCTTGTATTGTCACTATTAGAACTCCTTGTTTCATTTTTTATCCTCCGATTTTTTTTATTGAAAACCGGACATTTTTACTTTGTTCTAATAGGACATTTTCATTTTGGTTCTACAATCTGGAAACATTAATTTTCTTCGGGTTAAAAGGCAGAGTTAAAATATTTTTTCCTCTCCTTGCCCAGGGGATATTGATATCTTAAGCATTAAAATTAATGTAATTATAGTAGTATTAATTAAATTTAATTCATTCTTTGAAATTTCTGATTTTTGTAAGACACTATTATTTTAACTATTATTAATAAATTAACATGTTTATTTATTGTGTCAGTAAATTAGTTGGTAGGTAGAAGTTATGAAGACAATACACTCTTATAATATTGTCCCGGCAATTCCTGAAGAATTAAAATGTCTTGAAGAGATGGCTCACAATCTATACACAATGTGGGATCATGAAGTAATTGATCTTTTCCGCAGGCTGGATGTTGATCTGTGGGAAAAGACTTATCATAATCCAGTTTTAATGTTAGGTAAAATAAAGCAGGAAAAACTCGAGATTGCAGCAAAAGATGAAACTTTTATTGCATATATGAAAAGAGTGTATGAAAAATATAAGGCACATATGTCTGAAACAACCTGGTTTCAAAAGCATTATGGAAATGACAAAGAAGTGTCTTCTGCATGTATAGCTTATTTTTCGGCGGAATTTGGTTTAACTGAATGCTTGCCGATCTATTCTGGTGGACTTGGAGTATTAGCAGGTGATCATCTTAAATCTGCATCAGAATTAGGGTTGCCATTAGTTGGTGTAGGTCTTTGTTATCAGAGAGGATATTTTCAACAATATCTTAATAAAGATGGTTGGCAGCAAGAAACTTATCCAGTTAATGATTTTCATAACCTGCCTCTCGTGCTATGTAAAAATGGTAATGGTGAGCCAATAACTATTAGCGTTGAACTTCCTGGCAGAGATTTAAAAGCTCAAATATGGAAAGCTTTGGTTGGCAGAGTTCCATTATATTTACTTGATACAAACATTCCGGAAAATAGCAAAAAGGATCAGGATTTAACAGATTATCTGTATGGTGGTGATAAAGAAACACGTATTCAACAGGAGATATTGTTAGGCATTGGCGGTTTAAGAGCATTAAAGGCCCTGGGTATTAACCCTACTATTAATCATATTAATGAAGGCCACTCTGCATTTTTATCTCTTGAAAAAATTAGAACTTATATGAAAGAAAACAGTCTTAGCTTTACTGAAGCTAAAGAACTGGCCAGAGGTGGTAATATTTTCACAACCCATACACCGGTTCCGGCAGGTATAGATATTTTTCCGATAATGTTAATGGATAAATATTTTGGTCAATATTATAATGAATTAGCTATTTCTAGAGATGAGTTCCTATCTCTGGGACGAAAAAATGAATTTGATCGTTTTGAAGATTTTAATATGGCTGTTTTTGCAATTAAGCTGTCATCATATACAAATGGTGTAAGTAAACTACACGGTGATGTATCACGTAAAATGTGGCAGGGTATATGGCCAGAACTTCCAGAAGAAGAAATACCTATTACATCCATTACAAATGGAATATTTCCTCAGTCATGGACCTCACGGGATATGGTAGAATTATTTAATAGATATCTGGGAACCAATTGGGCCCAGAATCTTTCAAGGCAGGATACCTGGTTTAGAGTGGATTCTATACCGTCAGAAGAATTATGGAACACTCACCAAAGAAGAAGAGAACGTCTGGTTGCATTTACACGTAAAAGATTAAGAGAACAGCTTATTCAACGTGGGGCAACTCAGGCTGAAATAAATGAAGCTGATGAAGTTCTTGATCCAAAAGCCTTTACCATCGGTTTTGCAAGACGCTTTGCAACATATAAACGAGCTAATCTAATATTGCAGGATCTTGAAAGATTAGCCAGTATCTTAAATCATAAAGAGAAACCGGTTCAGATAATCTTTGCTGGAAAAGCGCATCCGCATGATAGTAAAGGTAAAGAACTGATTAGAGAGCTTATTCATGTTGGAAAGCAGGATGAATTCAGGCATAAAATAGTATTCATTGAAAATTATGATATGAATGTGGCAAGATATATGGTTCAGGGTGTTGACATATGGCTTAATAACCCTCTTCGCCCACAAGAGGCCAGTGGTACCAGCGGAATGAAGGTATGTTTTAATGGTGGCCTAAATTGCAGTGTTCTTGATGGCTGGTGGGATGAAGCTTATACGCCTGGCATAGGGTGGGCTATTGGTAGAGGTGAGGTCTATGATGATCCTGTATACCAGAATCAGGTAGAGTCAAATGCTATTTATGATTTATTGGAAAAAGAAATTGTGCCTACATTCTATGATAGAACTGTTGTTGGTCTGCCAAGAAAATGGGTTGATTTTATTAAACATAATATGAAGGTTGTCTGTCCTATGTTTAATACTCATAGAATGGTTCAGGAATATACTGATCTTCTTTATGCAACACTGATAAGAAGAAAAAGAGCTTTCAAAGAAGAAGATTTCAGGAAAATCAGGGAAATCGTTCAGTGGAAACATTATATATATAAAAATTGGAATAAAGTAAATATTCAATCTGTAACTTCAAATATTGAAGAATCACATAGCATTGTTAAAGTTGGCGAAATAATTAAAATTCAAGCTGATGTTTACCTAGGTGAACTTAAACCAGAAGATGTTGCTGTTCAAATTTATTATGGAACATTAAATGTTGAAAGACAAATAATAAACGGCCATGTAATTACTTTGGATTATATTGAATCCCCATCTGAAGGAGTGTATAGATTTGCTGGTTCCAAACCAGCTCTTACAAGCGGGCTTCACGGCTATTCAGCCAGGGTGGTTCCAAGTAATTCACTTATGGTCAACCCTTTTGAATTAGGTTTAATAACCTGGCAATAATATTGAATCTGTAATAATTATTCTAAAAGGCTGGTTTTACCAGCCTTTTATGATTTAATCTTTTGGAAATCTTTTATATACTGATCCTTGAAAGTAATCTATGGATTCCAGATTATAGAGGCCAGGTGTTTTTGCCTGCTGCGCAGGCAAAAACACCTTAGAGTGATTTAAAGCCATATATCGTTTACTTTCGTGTATTGGTATAGTTAATCAATACTTATGTATAACAATATAAATTCGTAAAAGAATTAATCTAGCAGGCCCTTTTAACTTTCCATTCTTTAGCCGCTGATCAATGATATTATAGTTCGTATTCGTACTGGGGGTTCAAATTAGTTGCTTAATACCAACAAATTATTTATTATGTAATGGCTTTTTTAAAGAGTTGTTTCTTCTAGCAGATATTTATCATAGATATATTTTGTTTCGTTAATAGCCCATTGAAGTCCAACGGTATATGTTTGTGGATGTTCAAGTATTTCAGGGCAAAATAGAAATGGTTGATTTTCTAGAGTAGTAACAGTTAAATTAGCAGCTAGCGCTATAGCAGTAGGTGCAACGGTATCCCAGAGTTTGAGTTTTTTATTGGTATGAATAAAGAGATCTGCTTTATCATCTAAAATCATAGCAACTTTTAGTCCAATACTTCCCATTTCTATGAAATCATAATTATTAAGCCTTTCGACTAATTTAGGAGCTTTACGGCGATTCCTTTTTCCCATCATTATTCTTATTTTTCTTCCCGGATTTGTCTGATTAAGTTTAATTGATAATTTTTTAATTGGGCCATTGTTGATTTTTTCATAAACGCCATCACCCGGTATGCCCAGAAATAATCTATTCCAGGTTGGTGAATAAACCCAGCCTGCTACAGGCTTTTTGTTTATTAATATACCTACCATTACTGAATATTGATCATTCTCTTTTACATAATGGTTTGTACCATCAATAGGATCAATAACCCAGTGCCTATTTAAATTACAATAGTTTATGTCTGGGTCTTGTTCCTCTGAAATAATGCTATCATCACAAAAACGGCTATGAAGTGCATTTATTATGAGATCATTTAATTCTTTGTCAACTTTAGTAACAAGATCATCAGGGCCTTCTTTTTCTTCAATATCAAGAGAGCCTTCTTCCTGGCGAAGCTTTGCCAGTTGACCGGCTTCGTAAACAAGCGAGTTTACATAATTAATATCATCTATACTCAGGTTGATGTCTGAAAGTATTTTGCTATTAAACATTTAAAGAATGTCCTAAAATAAATTTATTGAATCATTTTTATTATCTAATAAAAAAATTTTCTTTGGGAAATTAAAGTTGATCCTTTAAAGTGGTTAATAAATACAATTTTTACAGAATAATGTCTGATAATTGTTTTTTAAGGAATCATGTATTAAGCTTAATCAACTACTATTTAGGAAATGAATATGAAAATAATTCTTTTTATCATTAGTGTGGTATTGTTATGTTTTTTAAATTCCTGCTCATGCTCTTTTTGTAATGTAAAACAAATGGATTCATTGAGTGTTCAGGAAAAAGAACGGGCTAATTTGCTAGCAGAAAAGGTATTGGCATTATTAAAAGATAAAAACTATACTGAATTACTGAAAAACAATAATTTATTAAGTACAAAACTAGAGAAAAAAGAATTTTTTAAAAAACAAATGGATAAAATTATTCCCTGTTTAGATGAAACAATAGGAGATCTGGAGTATTATAATCCTGAGGAAAGAACTTTTCAGAAAGAGCTGAAGGTATCAATAAATAGAAAAAGCAATTATATACTTGTTATGCAGCCTGTTGAATATACTAATGACAACCTCACAATAGTTTTAACGTTAGTTGAAGAAGAAGGAGAAATGAAATTGTTTGGCATTAACTGGAATGCCAGAACAACAAATATAAATGATCTTGATTTTTTAAAGTGTTTTAAGCTGTTTTAATTTTTTTTTATTTATGCCGAAACGATTAATATATGGGAAAAATAGTATCATTTAAGAAGTTAGATTTTTCTATGGAAGCAGAAGAAATAACAAAGAAAGCATTTCTTCAGGCATTTTGGCCATTGAGGGCAACTTTAATTATATCAATATCAGGTTTTTTGCTCTTTTTCTTTATGGGTTATGGCTCATTATTGAACTTTATTAATTCTGATGTTTTTAAATATGTTCTTCTGGCCCTTTTCATAACTGCAATCTGGTTGGTGGCTAAACTCAAATGGGGCTTAATTTGTCCTAATTGCAAGCATTCTTTTTTCAAATTTACCAGCCAGCTTGAAATAAAACCAAGAAGTTGTCCAAATTGCAAGGTTATTTTTATCAAAAAGACTCATCCTGTTGAAGATGATTATGACTTTTCAAGAGAATTTTATTTGCTGAAGATTGAAATCGAAAGAAGGGTTGATCTGGCTATATTTTATCTTGTGGTTGGCCTGTTTTGTTTTTTATATCTTATTTATCCTGTATTTAGTAATATTATCGGTTCTAAATTAACATTATTTATAGTGCTGCCAGCGGTTATATTTTTTATGGTAAAAAATATAATTGCCAGGCTTGAAACAAGATGCCCGAGTTGTCAGGAGTTTATTAAATGGACCGAACTAAAGCCAACAGAAATATCAAAATTCTGTCCTCATTGTGACGCTCAACTTGTTAAATAAATTGGAATTATTATTCTGTTTTTTTAAAGTTTGCCTTCAACTTTTAATAATAAGTTGAAAAAAAATTTATTTGCAAATTATCTTTAATGTAAAGTAAAATGCGCTAATAATAAATTATTTATAGCGTTAATTGTAAAATTATTTTTGTTCACCAATTTAATTTTAATTTGAGGATTGAAAATAAAAGTAAAATTTTAAAACTATACTACATAAAAAGTAGTGTATTCTTAGTAGAATAATTAAAGTTGTTGATTAAACAAAATGTATAGTCATTTATTTGTTGAGGGGACTAACGTGTATAATATTCAGGGTATATGCTTTGAACTTATTGCAGGACCAATGAGTTGTGGAAAAACTGAAGAACTATTAAGACGTTTAAGAAGAGCTAAAATTGCTAATAAAAAAGTTAAAATATTTTCTCCAGCAGTTGATACAAGATCTAAAAGAAACCATATTGAATCTAGAAATGGCTTAACACAATTAGCAATAATTGTTAAATCTGCCAGAGAAATTTTAGACTATATTGATGAAGATACACAGGTTGTTGGTATAGACGAATTGCAATTTTATGATCCTGATATAATAAATATTGTTAAAATACTCATTAATAAAAATATTAAAGTTGTTGCATCAGGCTTAGATTTAGACTTTAAAGGTGAGCCATTTGGTGTAATGCCAGTTGCCCTTGCTCTAGCAGATAGAGTTGATAAGCTTACAGCAATTTGTATGAGCTGTGGTTCAGAATATGCATGCAGAACTCAAAGGCTTATTGATGGTAAACCTGCTGATAAAAATTCACCTCTAATTATGGTTGGTGGTGATGACACTTATGAAGCCAGATGTTTAAATTGCTATGTTTTACCTGATGAATCAGAAGAATTAATAGAAGAAGAGCAGCTGGTTGCTTGCCTGACTGCTTAATTAAATTTACTTCCTTATTTTTTTTGTATCTTTAGTGACTATCATAATAAAAATGATAGTCATTTTTATTAAAAGATCGTGCACAAACTATTCTTAACAACATGGGAAATGGGATCTATTAATCCTTGAAAGTAGTCTATAGATCCCAGTAGAATAATTTAAAGCCATATATCGTTTACTTCCGTGGGTTGGTATAGTAATAAAACAGGGTGATTTAGCACTTTAATGGTGGAGTTGCTTCCCTCTTATATTTTATTCAAAAATAAGTTTAGAGCTCTTAGTAATGATATTTGCTAGTTATTGTTTAAAAAATCACGAATAGGGAGATCCGCATAAATTCATCATTTAAATTAAGTGTATCTAGGACTATTATTATCAATACTTGATTTTCCCCAATAAATATTTTTTAATTCAATTCACCTCTAAGCCTTATAGTTTCGCAGGCTTAAGAATATTGTCTTTTTAACACTTTCCTTATTACCATAGTAAAATTTCTTTACAATGGCTGGATTTGTTTAAACTTTGTGCTAACATTAAAATCAAGAAGAGAGAAAAGTTTTTTAAAGATTTATTCAGGGGGAATTGACTAAGTTAACTTCTTTAGGGGGTAGGGGTATCGTAAAAGATTTGCAGTTATTTTAATTTATTAAAAGGTTTAATTGAAAGTTTATAAGTGGGGGAATTTCTGGGATTGATTAAAATATTTTTAAAGTTTAAAACAAGATTATATCTAATAAGTTAAACATACTTGCTTAATTTATTATTGTGGGGGAAAATAATTAAATAAAGTGTCTCTCTCTGCCCGTAAACAAAGAATAAGATTTACGGGTTTTTTTTATGTTTTTTAGAGATTTATACCAATCCACGGAAGTAAACTATATATGGCTTTAAATTATTATAGGGTGTTTTTGCCTGCGCAGCAGGCAAAAAC
>JBFMGH010000497.1:0-20779 GCA_040752795.1 Cyanobacteriota bacterium | reverse complement strand
CGCCTCAGAACAAGAAATAAAGAGTGCTTACAGAAAACTAGCCCGTAAGCACCATCCTGATGTTAATAAAAATGATCCGGGCGCAGAACAGAGATTTAAAGATATTAATGAAGCCTATGAAGTTTTAAGTGATCCTAATAAACGTAGTAGATATGATGGTCTTGGCTCAGGATGGAATGCCGGATCAGATTTTACACCACCTCCGGGTTTTGATAACTTCTCGTTTAACTTTGAAGATTTTGGTAGCTTTAGTTCTTCTTTTAATACGGGCCCCCTTGGAGGCTTCAGCGATTTCTTTGAAGCTATTTTTGGAGACCTGGGTGTTTCCTCTTTTAAATCAAAATCTTCTGATGGTAGATCCAAAGCCTATTCATATTCAAGCACAGATTCTCAGGGAGCTTCAGCATCTTCAAAAAGGTTTACTCAGGGTGATCTTGATATAGAAGAGACAGTCTTTCTGACAGTTCAGGAAATGTTAACCGGCATTGAAAAAGATATTAAGGTTAGCTACGCTAAGGATTGCAGCTTTTGCTCAGGTAAAGGTAGCAATTGTTATAGTTGTGGTGGCTCAGGAATTACTACTGAGTCTAAAAGACTAAAAGTCAAAATACCTGCCGGAGTCAAAGAAGGTTCTAAAATAAGAATTTCTGGCGAAGGAAAAGAAAACGCTAGAAGAAAAGGTGATCTATATCTTAAAGTTAGAGTTAAACTAGACCCTAAATTTAAAATTGAAAATGAAGATGTTATATCGGAAGTAGAAATTTTATCTCATGATGCTGTTTTAGGATGTAAAACACAGGTTGAAACCCTTCAAGGTAATGTTACATTAACTATACCTCCAGGAACTCAATCCGGTAAAACTCTTAGACTAAAAGGACTGGGATTGCCTAAACCTAATGGCCAGAACGGAGATCATAAAGTAAAATTGAAAATTATTATTCCTTCAAATCCTTCTGATGAAGAGAAAAAACTTTATAAAAAGTTAAGAGAGCTCCGTAAATAAATGAATAATAATTTTGATTTGAATCTTATTTACCTGAGAAATAAGTTAATATGGGGTGAAGAGACACAAAATTCTTTATGGAATAAACATATTGTTATTTTAGGTCTTGGCGGTGTTGGTTCTTATGCAGTTGAAGCTCTTGCTAGGTCTGGTATCGGTAATCTATCACTTGTTGATTTTGATAGGGTTACAATTACTAACTTTAATAGACAACTTTTAGCATCAACAAATTATCTTGATCAATTAAAAACAGACGCTATGGAAGCTAGAATTTTTACCATTAACCCCGAAATTAATGTTATTAAATATCCACTGTTTTATGATTCTTCTCATAATGAAACTCTTTTTAAAAACACCCCTGATTTTGTAGTAGATGCAATAGATTCAACCATCTCTAAAATGGATTTAATAGAATATTGTATTAAAAATAATATAAATATTGTCTCCAGCTTTGGGGCTGCTAATCGTTTAGATCCTTCAAAGTTATTTATTACTGATATTTCTGAAACCAAAGGTCTACCATGTCCTTTTGCGAAAAAACTAAGAACTAATTTGAAAAAAAGAAATATTCTTAAAGGGTTACCTGTTGTAACTAGTAATGAATCACCTGTCAAACCGGATTATAGCATTGTAATAGATGATACTGATAAATCTAAACCTCCGGCATCATCGCCATTTGTACCTCCTGTGGCAGGTTTTATTCTGGCAAGTTATGTTATAAGAAAATTGATTTCAGGTTAGTTCTGTTTATTAATAAAATATTAGTAATTAGTGACTTAGCGGGTAAAGACTTTAAGCCCTAAAAGTTTTATCTGCTTCTTGATTTTGTTTTGAGTTTTGATAGGGTTGTTTAGAAGTCAATATAATTTACTTTAAGTAGCATTATCCCGGTTAATTCGTAAATTTGTTACAAACTCTCAGGGCTCAAGTAATGACTTAAGTTAAAGATTTATGCATTTAACACACTGTAAATATTTAACAGGAACCAGGTTTTAGAGGATCGGGCTCAAAAGGCCCGCAGCAAAGATCTATTTCCGAAACTTTGTGAATAATCCGGGTTATAAAAATTGTTTATCTTAACAAAAAATAATAACGGCATTATTTACCGTTATTATTAATAATATTAAATATAAATAAAAGCAATTATTTAACAGTATTAAAAGTTCTGTCTCCAGCATCGCCAAGTCCGGGCATAATGTACCCTTTGTCATTTAGGCGTTTATCAACCACACCAGTGACTAATTTTACTTGTTTATGAAACTTTCTAAACTTATGAATTCCTTCCGGGGCAGCTATTAAAGAAACAAAACAAATATTTTCCTCTGGGATACCCAATTCCTTAAAGATATTTACAGCTTCAATAGCTGAACCACCTGTAGCAAACATGGGATCTAGAACAAAAACCTTTGTTTTAGAAGGGTTGGACAGTTTTTCAGGTAATTTATTGTAGTATCTAACTGGCTTAAGGGTTTCCTCATCCCTGTATAGCCCAATATGATACACTTTTGCAGTTGGTAATAAATCTTCTAAGACCTGAGATAGAGTTAAAGCGGCTCTTAAAATTGGTGCTATAATTATTTCATAATCAGGAGATAATATCTGTGCATCTGCTTCTTCAAGCGGGGTCATTACTTTTATTGCTTTTAAAGGAAGATCTTTAACAGCATCAGAAAGTATTAAATATGCAAGCCTTTTTGTTGCCACTTTAAAAATTTCTGGTGGGGTGTCTTTATCTCTTAAAACACTTAAATTGTGGATAGCTAAAGAATTATTGCATACATTTACATCTTTTAAAAGGTCATTATTATTATTTTGAGTCATTTTTACACAGCCTTAACTAACTTATACACACAAAAAAAATATAACTTACAACTCTTGAAACGTAATTTCTTTACAAAATAGATTTAGAATAGATTCAATTTCTAATTTTGTATATATTACTTATTCCAAAGCTTGATGTAAACGAATTATTAATAGTTCTTTTGAAATTTATTATGAAATTGAGTTAATAATGCCTATTATCATTATTTTTAAGGCTTATTAATACTTTAAATAATTTATAGTTATAATATTCTAATTTTTTTAATCAAATTTAATAGAGTTATTGACTAATTAATTCGATCATTGTCTCCTAAAATTGCATGGAGTTTGTGTATTTGCATTTCAATGTAATCAATATCACTAGCACCTCTGGCATATTTAACATATGAACCAAGGTGTGTTATTGCATCACGATAGTTTTTCTGATCAATATAAATAGCGGCAAGATTTTTATGAGCCGCTGCATTATTTGGGTTAATTTCCAGTGTTCTTATATAATAGTCTTTACTTGAATTCAGGTCTTTTTTTGAATAATATGCTACTCCCAGATTATATAAAGCTTTTTCATTACAAGTATCTATTTTTAATACATTATCGAAACTTTCAATAGCCTGAGAATATAAACCTCTTTTTCCATAGAGTATACCTAATTCAAAATATGCTTCAGCATCATTTGGATTGTTTGTGGTTGCTTCCTGTAACTGCACAATAGCCTCATCATATTGCCCGGATGCTTTATATGCAAGTGCTAGCCTTAAACGGGCATTTTCAATATTAGGATCGATTTCTAATGCCCTGTTTAAATTTACTATTGCGCTGGAATAATTTTTATTTAGGTAATAAGCATAACCTAACTCTCTATAAGCTTCTGGTGCTAAAGTATTTACTTCAATACATTTTTTAAATAATTCGATTGCTTTATCATAACTTTTTGATTTTAAATAAAACTCTCCGGCTTTATAATTTGGAATAAAGGTATTTTTAGGTTTAGCTGATATTGTTGTGGTTGTTGATACAAAAAGAAGCAATACGCATAATGTTAAAACTAATCTTTTTCTGATCATAAAAACAACCCTCTTTCTTGTTTTAGTTTTATACTTATCCTTGAAAGTAATTTATAGATTCCAGATTATAAGACAGCCCCTAGAAAAATTTAAAGCCATATATCGTTTACTTCCGTGGATTGGTATAAATTAAATACTTACCACAAGAAAATTTTATAATTATATGCAAAATAAGGGAATTTTTTTACATTATGATACAGTTTTGCTTATTCTTTTTGAAAGTAATATTCTGCCTGTTTAAATTGTTGACTGTCTATACTTATCCTTGAAAGTAATTTATATATTCCAGATTATAAGACAGCCCCTAGAAAAATTTAAAGCCATATATCGTTTACTTCCGTGGATTGGTATAATTAAAAAAGTTATGCATAACAGTATTAAAATTAAAAAGAACTCAGTAAATAGAGAATAATTACATGGGCTAAAAGCCTTGCTATTAAAGAGTTTTATCTATAAATAAATCGGGTTGCTAATCTCGGGTGTTTTATTTAAAATAAGTTGCGCTAAGGTTTTAGCAGGAGATTGCAAAATGTATAACATTCATAATAAAAGCATATTAGGAGTAGTTATTATTGGGTTACTTTTATTTGCTGGAATTATCATAATGAATTCTAAAACAAAACCAATAAAAAAAACCTCTCAGTATTCAGAATTCTTAACTGGATTAATAACAAAAAACTGTGAAAGATCTCAAAAAGCTTTTGATGAAATTAAAAAAATTGATCCCGGTATGCAGGACCCACTTAAATATAAAGTTGATATTAATAGTCCTGAAATCATAGTTAGTTATGATCAAATGAATCAATATATTATAATGTGTAGAAATAATCAAATAGATAAAAAAGAACTTATAAATATTGCTCAAGCTATTAACAAAGACCTGAATAATGTTAATAAATACTTAAACGTTAAAGAATAATATTATTTAGTTGAAACTAATCTATTAATCTTGAATATGACTCTACATCCGGAATAACTCTAGTTTCTGAATTATAAACAATAGAACACAAGCCTTCTTTAAGCATCATACATAACCCCCTTGGTTTTTCAGGGGTACACTCATTCTTAAAGAGGTTACAATTTGCTGGCAGACTTTTTGCTGCCAGAATATTTTTACAAATGCAGTCTCCAGGTAATAGTTCTGATTCTAGATGTTCAAATTTATTCAAAGCATCAAATGTTGAATATTCAGAAGTAAATGTTAAACCACTAAAAGGTATCAAGCCATATCCTTCCCACTCGATTGTTTTAGGTGTTAAAACTTCATACATTTTTTCTTGTGCAAGTTGGTTGCCAGCTTGATTTACCAGATTTGAATAATTGTTAATTATTTTAACCTCTTTATTAACAAGCATATTAAGAACTGATTCTATTGAACAAAGTATACTTATTGCATCAAAGCCACCTATAGAAACAGGTTTTTTGTATTCATTAGTTATAAACTCAAACGTTTTTAAGCCTACTACTATAGAAATATCTCCGGGAGCTATATAGGAATCAATTTTAATTGGTCTGTTTAAAAGGTTTTTGATTGCAGGAATGATTAATTTATTTAAAAGTAATACATACATATTTGAAATGCTATCTTTTTTAGCTTCTAAAATGCAACCTGCAATATTGGGTATTTCAGTTTCAAATCCACTTGAAACCAATATGACTTTCCGTTCCGGGTTATCTTTGGCAATTTTTAGGCCTTCTATTTCTCTATTAATAAATTTTATATTGGTGAGGTCTTGTGTGGTCCGGGATAAATACATTTGTAGTTTAATCAGGTCTTCAAAACCGTCTTTTAAACAAATTATATTTTTGCTATCCTGGCTCCAGTTAATGATTTTATCAATATCAGATTTTGCTGTGTAGCAGATAGGACTGGATAATGTATGAATAAAATTGATTTTATCTTGATATAATTGTTGAATTCCATTAGAAATAATACTATCTGTCATTCTATGAGATGTTATTAAAATTGATGGCCTGACAATTTTGTCTAAATGATCATTAATTTTCAATAATAATTCTTTTGAAATGTTGTTATGTAATAACTTTTCTTTAATACTATCCATTCTTTAAGCCTTTAAACATGATTACTAAACATAAGTAAATATCCTTGAATTCAGAAGCTTTATATATGAAATATACCAATCCAAGAAAATAAACGATATATGGCTTTAAAATACCCTGCCCCTATAATTTGGAATCTATAAATTACTTTCAAAGATCAGTATAAATATTTTAAAATAAAAATTATGTATATTCTATTTTTGAGATTATATAATTATTATCGTTAAATAAAAAATACTAGGTAAAATAAAAAAAACATTAAAATCTATTTTTTATTTATACGGTAATTATAATTTTCTCGTGCTATATTCATTATTAATTATGAAATGTTTTCAATGTAATTATAATAATACGTTAAATGCTAAATACTGTTGTGAATGTGGTGTGGTTTTAGTTCCGCAAGACAGCAATAATAATATTGATGAGTTTACACAGGCCAAAAAGCAATTTTATTCATTTTTAGAATCATCTTTAGAGCCTGTTATAGCTACAAACGATTTTGCAGAAATTGTATATTGGAACAAAGGTGCTGAAAAGTTTTTTGGGTATACTTTTGATGAAGTTCACAGAAAAAATATGGCTGATTTTATTATCCCTGATCAATTTAAAGATAAATTTGAAAATGCTTTTGAACTGTTAAGAAATAACATTAAAGGTCAGGTTTTTGATAGGGTTATTGAAAGGCCTCTAAAAAATAAACTTGGAGAAGAGAAAATATGTGAAATTTCTGTTTCTACTATTAATATACAAGGGCTAACTTTTGCTCTAGGTTCAATAAGAGATATTACAAAACGAAAAATACTTGAACATGAACTAATTCAAGAAAGAAATAAACTGGAAGAAGTCGTTAAACAAAAAACAGCTGACCTGAATAAATCTTTAAAGGAATTTGAAGAGGTTAATATATTACTTACAGCCCAGAATGAAGAACTGCAATCTAAAGAAGAAGAGCTTTTAGCTCAGAACGAAGAACTTGAAGACACCAGAAAAAAAATTCAAAAAGCCTATGATTTACTTGAAGTTTCTGAAAAACGTTGCCGGACAATTTTTTCTTTTATGAATGTTGGCCTGACAATAAATGAAATTATTTTTGATAATAACAATAAACCTGTTGATTCAAAATTTATTAATATTAATAGTGCTTTTGAAAAAATTACAGGAATTGTTAGAAATAAAATTGTTGGCAAAACTTTTAAACAATTATTTACTAATAAAAAGACCATTTTTTATAAAGCTTTTGAAAAAGCTACTTTGGAAGGTAATATTGAGCCTTATGAGATAATAATATCTGCAAGCAATAAATATTTTCAGCTTTCATCATTTATGGTTGAAAAAGACAAATTTGCTTTTATGATTAACGACCTGACTGAATCTAAGGAAGCTGAAAGAAATATTTTTGACTTACAAGCTCAACAAAAAACAATATTAGATAATATTCCTGATATTGCCTGGATAAAAGATATTAATAGTAATTATATTACTATTAACGAAGCTTTTGCAAAGGCTTGTGGTATTAGTATTGATAAGGTTATTGATAAAACAGATTTTGACTTCTTTCCTGAATATCTGGCTAAATTATATACTACAGATGATAAAGAAGTTATAAAAACAGGTAAAAGAAAAATTGTCGATGAACCTTTTGTAGGAAAAGCTGGTAAAGAAATTATTATTGAAACCATAAAAACACCATTCTATAATCATAAAGGTGAAATTATTGGTACTGCAGGCATAGCACGGGATATTACAATAAGGAAAAAAGCTGAAGAAGCAATTAGAGAAGCTAACTTAAAATTTGAAGCTATATCTGAGAATGCTACAGATGCAATAGTTATGCTTGATACTGACGGAAAAATTGTATACTGGAATCCTGAAGCTGAAAGAATGTATAAAGCTACTGAAGAAGAAGTTCTGGGGCAATTGTATCATGAGTTTTTTGTACCTCCTCAATATCATGAAAATTATTTAAATGAACTAAAAGCCTTTAAAGAAAGTGGTAGTGGACCATTTCTTGGTAAAAATAAAGAATTTAACCAGCAAAGAAAAGATGGTACTTATTTTAGTATTGATATATCTGTTTATCCATTAAAACTGAAAGGAAAATGGTTTGTTGTTGGCATAGCTAGAGATATTACCGAAAGAAAACTTTCTGAAAAAACAAGAAAAACTTTTATTGCCACTTTATCTCATGACCTTAGAGTACCACTTATTGCAGAAAATAAAGCACTTAAATATCTTCTTAAAGGCTCTTACGGAAAAATAACAAAAAAACAAAGAATTGCTGTCAATAATATGCTGAATTCAAACATTGATTTGTTAAATCTGGTCAATAATTTACTTGATGTTTATAAATATGAATCTGAAAAATTAGAACTTTTCAAAGAATCAATTAACCTTACCAAGCTTTTAAATGATAGTATTTCTGAAATATTACCACTGCTTGAAGAAGGCCAAAAACAAATAGTAACTAATGTAGAAGATACTATATTCTTAAATGCAGATAAATATCAGATTAAAAGGGTATTAATTAATTTATTAAGTAATGCTATTAATCATTCATCGGATGATTCAGTAATTAATATTAATGTTAATATTAAAAAAGAATATGTTATAGTTAGTATTATTGATCAGGGTACAGGTATACCTGAATCTGATATTGATAAAATATTTGATAGATATTATACGAGTTCAAAAAAATTCAAAAAAATTGGCACTGGCCTGGGTTTATTCTTATCTAAACAAATAATTCAAGCTCATGGTGGTAAAATATGGGTTGAAAGTAAAGTTGATAGTGGTAGTACGTTTTCTTTTTCTTTACCGATTTAATAAATTAATTGATTTATAACGTTTATAACTTCTTCTGGTTTAAGATTATTCATACATTTCATATAATCTTTTCCATCAAGAATACAAAACTTTTTGTGACATGGTTGGCATTGTAATGAGGTATGCAAATTGATATGTTTATAGGCACCATTTCTTATTGCTGATGTAGGCCCAGATATAGCTATTACTTTTGGCTTTTCTGTCGCTACTGCAAGATGTATTGGTCCTGTGTCTACGCCCAAAACAATGTCTGATCTTGAAAAAATTTCTATTAGGTCTAACAAACTGGTTTTTTCGGCTAAATTTATAAAACTTTTATTATCAATATTAAATGTTATTTCATTATTCAAACTTTGATCTGCTTTTGTGCCTGTTAATATTATATTTACTTTATCTGAAAGGTATTCAATAATTTCTTTCCAATAAACTTTATTCCATAATTTAGACTGCCATGTTGTTGATGGAATTATTACAACTGTTTTTAGCTCAGGATTTATATTTTCAAGTAAAAGAGTTACTTTATTTTTAACTTCCTCAGGTGTATCAGGTAGTGGATAAGAGAGTTTGTAGCCTTTAACACATAGGTATTCAGCAAGTTTAAGATTTTTTTCTATTACATGTTCATTATTATCAAACACTTTACCAATATCTACTCGTTCATTTAGAAAATATTCTGCAAATTCTCTGGTATGCTTAAAGCCTATTTTCCTTTTTGCATCACTTAGATAAGTTAATAGCCCGCTTTTAAATAGGCCCTGAATGTCTATTGCTATATCAAAGTTTTCTTTCTTTAAAGAACTTATTAAGCATTTAAAATGGTTAATAGATTTAATTGATATAACTTGATTTTTTAGATAATCCTTTTCGAATATAAAAACCTTGTCTAAAAGAGGGTTATTTTGTAAAAGAAATGCAGATTCTTTTTCTACTAACCAGCTAACTTTTGCTTGAGGAAAAGCTTCTTTAATTGCTCCTAGAACTGGCAGGCTGTGAATTGTATCTCCTATAGCACTTAAGCGAATAATCAATATTTTTTTATTATTTAAATCAGTCATTAATAAAAGCTTTCAGTTAATTTTAATACAAAATAATTCATATGAAGTAGATATTTAACTGAGTTTTTGGACCATTTAGATGAGCAAGAATTTCAGTTAATATTTTATTATAAAAATAACAACATAAATCATACACTCTAACTGACAGGGTATAATTCATAATTCTTACAATCGAAGGGTATAATATTTGATGATTAGTCTAACAAAAGATGAACTAGTCCTCCACATTAACAATTTAGACTGCCAAATAGAATACTTAAACCAGGCCGTAAATTATAATATGGCCAGTGAAGTAGAAGAAAGCCGTCTGAATAGTTTAATTGTTAAAAGAGCACACTTCAGAAAAGATCTGGAGGATCTAGAAACCAACGAAAATGGTAATTTAATTTTTTACAAGTTTAAAATGTTTTCTCGCCAACCAAAAAGAATATCTGATTATTTCTAGATAACCATCCCAATTAAATACTCAGTTGCTTTACTTTTTTCGATGATAATCCTTGAAATTTGAGGTTATCATCGTTATTATTTTATATAGGGAACTTTTAAAACATATTTTATTCTAATGTTTATGAGGTTTAGAATATGAAAAGATTAATATTATTATTGATATTCTCAATAACTTTAATGAGTTCATATTCAAATATATGTAATGCACAGGCTCATTTTTACAAATATTATACTGATCCAAACGGCTCATACAATTATGAATATTATGACAATGGAGGCGATGGATTTACCATTCCGCCAGGCAGTTATTATTATCGTTATAATGGTTCAGACGTAAATGAAATGATGGAACAATTTAACAGGGTTTTTCAACAATTTTTCTCTCAAAATTATAATTTTGGTAATAACTTTAATGCACCTTTTTATAATGAATCACCAGATATGCCTAATTTTTTTGGTAACAATGGTTTTCCGGGCTTTGAAAATGAATTTCAGCCAAAAACTCCTGATGTTGCCCCTGCCCCAAGTTTTGAAGATGCCCCTGAAATCTATTATTAATATACTATTATTCATAGACATTTACTGGGTATATTACTGATTTATGGTTGGTGAGAATATCATTAAAGAATTTTAGTTACCCCTAAATATTTTAGAAGTTTATTCACCTTCTTTTTTATATTTAATATTATTTATAGACTCACTAAATCTTTTTAAAATATCAGGGTCAACTACTGTTGCAGGTGAAAAATCTATTTTTAATTTATTATCAGGGCGATTGGTATCTTTTTCTATTCCCATGACAATTGTTTTAACATCTTCATTAATTAATTTAACCAAATGCTTTGTTGCTTCATCTGTTGAAAGGCTGTCATACAATTTAGAATATAATTCAAACATTTTTAACAGATTATAAAATCTAAAATCTGCCTCATCAATGTTTTCTTCACTCTGATTAAAACGTAACAGATCAAATTTAATATCTATTGCTTTATCAAGAGAAGTATAGCCATGAGACCTTTTAGATAATGTATAAAGACTTACGCTTCCGTCTCTATTGGCATCAGCCCTTATTAGCCAAATAAATAGTGGTTCACCAGTATCATACCGTATTACTGTTGAATACAGCATACCTGTTGAAGAATATAGATCAAAATCAGAAGCTTTTAATTCAAGGTTGACTAAAATGTTTTCAGGGTATAGTTCATATTCTCTAATCAAATAGGTGAAGGTATCAAATTTCTCTATATTGATCTTTTCAAATAATACAGTTTCATTTACAACAGCATAATTTAATCGTTCATTATCATAGTATGCAATTTCATCTATTAAACCTGCAAGGCCATAAGCGATTTCTGCAAGGGTTTTTAAATAGGGTGCTTGTTCTTTATGAACAGGGTTTTTCATTACACTATCATACGTTTTTTCTAATAATTCTGCATAATAACGTATAGTTTTTGTACCATATTTGTTTTCTTCTGAAGTCATTTGGGGTGCATTATTTGGTAATTCGTTCAGGGTTATGTAACCAAGGTCATATGTAATAGTGTTATTGTTTTTTGTTATTGCAAAGGGGCTTGATTTTGTTCCACCATATGGCCCTATTTTTTCTGTGTAAATGCCTTTAATACTTAATTTTATTTTCTCTCCCTGAAAATAATCATTTACGATTTTGTCTTTTATTGATTCTCCAACATAATTTAAAGCCATAAATGTAAAGGCAATGACTAAAGCAAATATTATTATATATTCTATGTATCCTTCACCGGTGTTTTTTAAACGCAACATTTTTAATTGCTCAGTGTTATTTCCATAAAAGTAATTTTATATTTCTCTCTTAAAGTTGTAAAAAATACTAAAATTATTAATATTACATTATAAAATATAAAACAATAAGATTATTAAATTAACAATTGATATATTATTCAACAAAATTGAACATTAAATCTTTAAAAATTGATTATATAACTATGTTGTTAATTTATGTTTACATAATATTGAACAATACTAGTATTAGCAATTTGTTGAGTATATCCTTCAATAAAGAAGAGAGAGAATAGGGATTTCGGGAAATGATTAATAATATTTCTTTTGCTGGTAAAAGTATTTATCTTGACGGTGTTAGAGTCATTAAAGACGATAAAAAACATCATATGGTACAAGATGATGTTTTGCATATGGATAAAGCCAGATTATTAGCTGCTTCAGAACATTTTTTATCAACAGATAAAAAAACTATAGACCACGGATTCACAACTGTTAAACCAAATGTCTCTACTGTATACACTGTTATGGCACCAGAGCTAGGACCTAATGATGATAAATTAATGATTTCTGAAACTGAATATTTTGATGAGGCCTTAGCTACAGAAGTACATGAATTAAGTCGAGATGATTTTAAAGATGCTCCTGAATATGTAAAAATATTTAATGCATTGAGAGATGCTATTATTAAATCTTCAGAAAAAGAAGAGGCAAAAGCTGAAACTGTTGAAACTTTTAAAAGTGTTTATAAAAAGCTTGATTATACTGTTTAATAATACTAATTTAATTTGAGGTTAAATAACTATTCTTAATTCAAATTATTATTAAGTATACATATTATTGTAGCTTGTATTTTGTTATACCTATTCTTTTGAGATCTCTTATTAATACTCTTTTTTCTTATATAGTCAGTAAAACTAAATATTTTATTTTAGTGGTATACATAACTTTCTATAATTTTATGAATTTTCTTTTATCAAAATTAATTATATTTAGGCAAGCTTATAATTTCCTCTCATGGCTGGTAGGGTTTAGTTGTATTTGTGCTTTCAACACAAATACAACTAAATTCAGCTTTTGGGCAGGTGGATAGATACTAAAAACCTGAATAAATATCTCTCATTAAACTATTTTAAATGATTCTTTTTATGCAAAATTAATTATATGTAAGTTATACAATTAACTATAAATAGGATTCTGTTTTAATTGAGTTTAGAAACCAATAATTCTAAAGAAATAAATAATGATAACAATAAAGTGCCATGGACTATATGGGATGCTATTTACATAGGCTTTTTTGTATTTTTCCTTAGTATTTTAGTTGCCAGTATTGCGCATCATTTTAGTATTGACCCATCAAATCCTTTATTAGTTACTTCAGTACAAGTATTTTTGCCTATTATGGCAATAATTAGTGTCTTGTTTTATGTCAGGTTTATTTATAAAGCACCTGTATTAGATTCTTTAGGTTTAAGAATAACCGGTGCTAACTTTAAAAAATATTTATTTAGCGGAATTTTACTTTCATTTCTAATATTATTCAGTGCTATGTTAATTTCATTTATTACTATAGTTTTTACTAATAGGCCAATGGAAAATCCCTATGAGAATTTTTCTACAGAACAGCTAAAGATTATATCCATTTTGTCTATTCTAATTGCACCAATTTTTGAGGAGTTGTATTTTAGAGGCTTTATGCAACCTGCAGCGTGTAAAGTTGTTGGTAATATTCCGGGAACTATTTTTGTAGCAATTGTATTCGCTCTTATACACCAGCAATATTTACATTATCCAGCAGCTTTAATGATTATTGTTTGTTTAGCTTTAATTTTAGGTTTTGCTAGGTTATACTATAACTCTACTATACCCTGCATTATTGGCCATATGCTAAATAACGTTTATGCAACCATTTGGATTTTTAATATGAACTATGTTTAAACGATTTTTAATACTTACTATTATTGTAATTATAGTTGCTTTGTTGTGTAACTATTCCATACACCACTCTTATAAATACTTGAACTGGATTTATGAATATCCTAAAGGTCAAAAAGCTCAATATTTAACTCAAAATCAGAAATATATTTTACTCACTACAAAAAATTTAAATAATGATACCAGCTTTATTCACTTTATTAATAAACAAAACGGACAACAATTAAGCACTTTTAAGGTTGAAAAAGTTTTTAACCCACCGCAAATTGTTAATGACTGGTTAATTGTTGCCTCAAAAGAAAATGAATCAAGTGATTCAGGAAGTATATATGTTTTTGACTTAAAAACACTTAATCTTGTCTGGAAAGATAAGTTTATTAGTTATAAATGGGCCTTTAAAGCATATAATAATATGTTATTTTACGTTGATGCCTCTGGTATACTAAGAAATGTTCTGGTTGAAAACAAAAATATTGTATGGAAGGTTGTTTCTGATTCTGGTTTTTCAAATTCTACAACGCCAGATATCTTTAATAAGAATCTTTATATATGTAATAAAAACCAGATATTAATTATGGATGTTGATACTTCTAAAATTATACATAATTTTAAAACTGATTATGATATTAATTCATGTTCTTTTAATTCTGAATATGCAGCAGTAATGCTCGATAATGGTTATATATATCTAATAGATTTTCTTAATTCGTTAATAAAATGGAAATACCAACACGTGTTATTATTTTCTAAAAGCAATATTGATATTTTAGAAGACAAGTTTTTAGGTTTACTAAGTACTATTAATCTTTCACAAATTAAAAATACCCCGAATTTGAAGGTTCTTAATCGTGTTAATCAGATTATACATATTATTGATATGAAATCTGGTATGACTATATGGCAAAAAGATCTTGAGTACCCTCTTGATAATACAAGCTTAAATACAAGTATTTATCAAAATAAAATTGTTATACAGATTACAAAAGGATGTTTAACTGCATTTAGAATTGATAATGGCTTTAAATTATGGCAATTCTATTCTAAAGAAGGTATTACCCCTAAAATTAAATATACTATCAATAAAAATAAAATCTTTTTAACAATGAATGGGAAAAATGATGGATTCCTTTATGTTATTGACTTAAGAACAGGTCTATTGATTAATAAAATTAAAACTCCCAGGTTTACACCAAATTCTTTAAGTCCTTTAATAGACTCTGAAGAAATATTTCTTACCTGTAATAATAACTCTATTGCAGCTTTTAATATTAATAAAATAATAAAAGCCGCTAAAAAAAATAAGGAACTAAATAATGAGCAGAAATAAAACAATTATATTAATAGATGGTCACTCTTTGGCATATAGATCCTATTTTGCCCTTGAAAGAACAGGAATGAGAAATAGTAATAATGAACCTACATGGGCTGTATTTGGTTTTTTTAAAGCTTTCTTTGATTTGATTAGCAGAATTAAACCCGATGCAATGGCTATATCTTTTGATGTTTCAAAGCACACCTTTAGAAATGATAAATATTCTGAATATAAAGCCAATAGACCCCCAATGCCTGATGATATGAGAGAACAGGTAAAAACTATCCGAAAAGGCATTGAAACTTTAAATATACCTATTTATGAGCAGGAAGGCTATGAAGCAGATGATGTAATAGGAACTTTATGTAAAAAAATATCTTCAGAGGGAAATAAAGTTATTATTTTAACAGGTGATCAAGATTCATTCCAGTTGCTTGATGATGATAATGTTAGGGTTTTATTACCATCAAAAGGGGAATTGATTGAGTATAATAGAGATAGAGTTTTTGAAAAATTAGGTGTTTACCCTGAGCAGATACCGGATTATAAAGGTTTATGTGGTGATCCTTCAGACAATATTCCAGGTGTTAAAGGTATAGGTAAAAAAGGAGCTGCTGATCTTTTAAATCAGTTTAAATCACTGGAAGATATATATATTAATCTTGATAAAGTATCTAAAAAAAGAATAAAATCTTTATTAGAAGAGTATAAAGATATGGCTATAATGAGTAAAGACTTAGCCCGAATACGCAGAGATATTGAGTTAAACTATGATTTTAAATGTTGTAATCTTGAAATCCCTAATTTGGATGAATTTATAGAGTTTTTAAAATATATGGAATTCCGGACTTTCTTAAATCAATTGCCAAAACTCTTTAAAGATTTTGAAAACTTTGGAGATTTTAATTTTTCAATAACAGGAACTAATGTGACAGTTACTAAAAACGGTACTGAAGAAGAGTTTAATGATATAGATAAAACAATTAAACAGGATAATGATTCTGTTTCTATAGCAACAGCAGTTGAAGAAAAATTTACAGTTGATGAAATAACCGGTCAGGCTAAATTAGCTTTTGTTACCCCAATATATTCTGTTAATCCAATAGATAAAAATATGGTTCTTTCCAGTATCTTAGAAGTTGAAAACCTTGTTAAAACCCTGAAAACAAGGCCTGTTTTTTCTATTGATCTTGAAACTAATTCTTTAAATGTTTTAGAAGCCAAGATTGTTGGAATTGCTATTGCCTGGCAGGAAGATATTTCTGTAAGTGTTAAAAATAACAAACTAAAAGTTATTAAAGATTCTTTTAATTGCCATGCTGCATACATTCCAGTGGGCCATACTGGTGATGATAATATTGAGATTGATTCTGTTTTATCTTTATTAAAACCTGTTTTAGAAGATAGCTCTATTCCAAAGATACTTCAAAATGCTAAATATGATATACATGTATTGCTAAATTATAATGTCAAGCTTAATAATGTAATTTTTGATACTATGCTAGCAAGTTATATCGATGACCCATCTGAGAAGCATGGGCTTAAAGATATGGCTTTCAAGAAGTTTAAGATTCAAATGACTGAATATGAAGATTTATGTGGTACAGGCAAAAATCAGATTACGATGGATAAATTAGAAGTCGAAAAAGTTTCTGGCTATGCTAATATGGATGCTGCTGTAACTTTTCAACTAGCACATTACTTTGCTAATAAATTCGATGAGGAACAGTCTAAGCTTTTATATGAAATGGAATTGCCTTTAATTAATGTGTTAGTTGATATGGAACGTGCTGGTATAGCCCTTGATATAGAATATTTAAATGAAATGAGGTCTGAATTAACTAAGCTTTTAAGTAATCTTGAAGATAAAATTTATAAAGAAGCTAATTATCACCAGCAATTTAATATTAATTCTCCAAAACAGCTTGGTGAAATATTATTTGAACACATGGGTATACCTGCAAAAGGTAAGACTAAAACCAAATCAGGTTATAGTACTTCTGCAAAAGTTCTTGAGAGTCTAGCTAAAAAATATAGAATTGCTGAATTAATTCTTGAATATAGACATTTATCTAAGCTAAAATCTACATATGTAGATGCTTTACCTAAATTAATCAATAATAAAACTAATAGAGTTCATACTACTTTTAATCAAACTGTTACTACTACTGGCAGATTGTCAAGCAGTGACCCTAATTTGCAAAATATTCCCATTAGAACTGAAATTGGTAACAGAATAAGAAAAGCTTTTGTTCCGGGTGATAGAGAAAAATCATTCTTAATGGCTGCGGATTATTCTCAAATTGAACTCAGGTTTTTAGCAGATATCAGTCAGGAGCCTAACCTTATTGAAGCTTTTAAGCAGAATAAAGATATTCACGCAGATACAGCCTGTAAGGTATTTGGCATTAGTCATGATAAAGTTACAAAAGAAATGAGACGACAGGCAAAAGCAGTTAATTTTGGTCTGGTATATGGCCAAACTGCATATGGTTTGTCAGAAACTATTGGTATAACACCTAAAGAAGCCAAGGAATTTATTGATAAATATTTCAAAACATACCCTAAAGTTAAAGAATATATGGAAACAAGAATTGTAAAGTCTCATCAAACAGGTTATGTTATTACAAAATTTGGCCGTAAAAGGTTCTTAATGAATGATTTAAGTAGCAAAAACAAAACAATTCGCGAATTTGCTGAAAGAGCAGCGATAAATTCACCTCTTCAGGGTTCTGCAGCTGATTTAATTAAAATGGCTATGATCAGTCTCTGGAATCAACTTAATTCAGGTAACTATAAAACTAAACTATTGTTACAGGTTCATGATGAGCTGGTTTTAGAAGTGCCTGAAAATGAGATTGAAGAAATGACTGTTCTTGTAAAAAACTGTATGGAAAATGCAAGTATACTATCTATTCCTCTTGTTGCTGATGTGTGCATTGGTAATAATTGGATGGAAGCTAAATAGAATAGTAATAATTCTTACCTGAAACTCTGGTAAGTATTCAGCACTATTAAACTTATTGATATTAATATTTACCTCGGTACAGGTACCTGGTTAAGAATATTATTAATAATCTGGTCATTTGTAACACCTTCAAGTTCTGCTTCAGGTGTTAGAATAATTCTGTGTCTTAAAAGTGGTTTGGCCACATATTTTATATGATCTGGTGTAACAAATTGCTGACCATTGATTGCAGCACAGGCTTTACTTGCATTAAGCCATATAACGGCTGCTCTGGGGCTGGCACCTATCATAACATCTGATAGATTTCTTGTTCTTGATATCAGTTCTATTATATAGTTTAGAATTGAGTCTTCGACAGTAATATTAGCTGTTTTGGCCCGGCACATCTTAATTTCATCAACACTACATATTGAATCCAGTGGGTGTTCTTTCCATTTTCTAGGGTCAAAACCATTTTGATAACTAATCAGCATGCTTTTTTCTGCTTCTTTGCCAGGATATTCTATGACTATTTTAAACATGAATCTATCAAGCTGGGCTTCAGGCAATGGATAAGTCCCTTCAAACTCTACAGGGTTCTGGGTGGCGAATATCATAAATAAATCACCCATTGAATTAATATTTCCATCAATAGTTACCTGTCTTTCTTCCATTGCTTCAAGTAGCGCAGATTGTGTTTTAGGCGGTGTTCTGTTTATTTCATCAGCTAACAAGAAATCTGTAAATATTGGGCCTTTCTTTATATAAAACTTTTTTGAATTCAGGTCATAAACGCTGTTACCAATAATATCTGATGGCATCATATCTGGTGTAAGTTGTACTCTATTAAAATCAACATTAATAAGCTGAGCAAACGTTTTAACTAATAGTGTTTTGGCTGTGCCAGGAACCCCCTCTAGTAAGACATGTCCCTCTGCCAGAAGGCCTATAAGCATTAAGTCTACAGCCATTTGTTGTCCGAATATTATTGATTCTAATTTGTCTCTGATCTTTGAAAATACTTGTTCAACTTCTTTTGGCATATCTTGATCCTTTTAATCTGTATTTGTTTAATCTTTTACACAAGTTTACCATATCTTCTTTTGATATTTCGTTCGAATGCATTGCTATCTCGCATTCGTTAATTATAGATACCAGGTCTTCAGATTGTGTATTTGAATATGTGTTTCTAATTACTCTAAACAGTTCCTGTGGTGTGGTATTAATGTCTATTCTTAATTCTTTGCACAATGCTATTTTAAACTGATTATAAATAGGTGTCAGGGCTGTTCCTGTTAGGCCAGCAAGATTGTATAAATTACCCATTGCATTAACATATATAATATTTGTTTTCCTATCATCATCATATAATGGTCTGGGCTTTCCAAATCTTCTTGATACACTCCATAAAAGAATTATCATAAGTAGCAAAAACTGTTTGCTTAAAGGATTAAGCAATGTTTCACTATAATATGACATTAAATTTTCTGATTTAACAAAGCCATGAACATATTCATTTATGTATATTTTTTTATGATCTACCAGAACAAGATTGGTAAAAAACTGGTAATTATCTTCTTCCTCATATAAGGTGCTATTATCCATCAGGTCAGGTATTGTTAAAACATATACTTTGCCTTTTCCATAATCTCTTTTTCCAAGTATTATACCTTCATCATCCTCTATTATAGGTTGAATAAACTTGTCTTTTAACCTTACTGTTGATGTTGACGAGATTGTATTAACCTTATAATTGAATTCATCTATTTCTGAAATATCATACAGTGTTTTTTCATCTGTATAAAGGTCTTGACTGATCTCATCAAAATATGTTCCAAGATCTTTTAAGTCTTTTTCTTTATCCTTATCTTTATCCATATCCTTGGCTTTATCTTCTTTGTCAAACTTGTCTGCAAGTTGAAGATTAAGTTTACTGAGAAAATCTCTTGATGAGGTCCTGTTAAAATCATCCACAAAGATAAGCGTATTTCCGACTCTTACCCAGTTTAATATGTTTTCAATATCTTTCTGGGTAAAAACATAGGTATTATTAGCTGCAAACTCCGGAGATATAATTACCATCGTTGCTTTCTCTTTTTCAATACTTGTTAAGCCGTGAAATGAGTTTCTCCATAGAGCTACATCAACACCTGAATCTGATAATACCTTATGCCATGCTGCCATTCCACTTGGTTTTTTATTGAATATTGATCTGTTTAACTTTAGCTCTATATCATTTTTTTCTTTAGAAATAAAAACACTTAAACTGGCTGCTATAATAAGTACTATTAAAGCTGATATTATAGTTATCCAGAATAAGGTTTTCTCTTTATTCATCTTTCACCTGATAATAAAAATCCAGACAGTCTTTATAGTCATCCTCTGTTCCGGTCTGTTTGCCATACCATAAATATTCAAATTTTTCTATAACACGTTTCATAGGGCTATAAAGCTTTTCTTTTGACCTGACTACCTGGAGATATTCCATATTTGTTTTTGCATTATCATATTTTATAATGCTTTTTTCATCAAGATAAAATATTACACCCA
>JBFMGH010000496.1:0-4079 GCA_040752795.1 Cyanobacteriota bacterium | reverse complement strand
AAGCTTAACCCCCAATTAACCGCTGATAC
The DNA here is from genome assembly GCA_040752795.1 of Cyanobacteriota bacterium. Lineage (GTDB taxonomy): Bacteria > Cyanobacteriota > Vampirovibrionia > JBFMGH01 > JBFMGH01 > JBFMGH01. The sequence goes on along the minus strand of JBFMGH010000496.1, from coordinate 4,050 downwards.
ATTATGTTTTACTGGTAAAATTATTGATCCATTTAATGTTTCAAAAAATGTAGATCCTGAAATAGCTTTGAAAATTGAAAAAGTTGAAAAAGAACTTAAAGCTGCTGGTGTTGAATGTAATTTTGATAAAAATAATTTAGTTCTTGCTGGTGTAATCAAAAACTGTTTACATAATATTAATAAAGCAGGATTTCAGCTTCCAGACAGAGTTGTTAGTGAATCAGAAATATTTTTGCCATTTTTAATGCTGGGAAAACCAGCTACAGGTTTTTTCAAGTTTATTGACCCGAAAAAACCTCAAGAAAATCAAATTATTTACAACTCATTGCTAAACTGGGAAATTCCTATTGATAATCAACCACCCGAACACCATATATATCACGAAATAGGCCATTATTTGCATTTTAAAGCAAACCCTGAAATGTATTTGAAACTTTTTAAATCTGCAAAAGAATATAAATTTAAAGATGAACTAAGAGACCAGATTGAAAAAGAAGTTAGCCTTAAAGCAACAGAAAATATAACAGAATTTGTTGCCGATGTATTTGCAGGATTAATGCAGGGCAAGCAATATAGTGATAATATAATGCGATTTTATAATGGTTTTGGTGGTCAACATCCTCCGGAAGGTTGGGATGTAATGAGGGAAAAAATTTAATAATATAACATATAGAGTTAGTATAAGGGTATTTAATAAATAAACCTATAATTCTCTAATGATATGAAGATAAAGTGATATTATAAACCTGTAAATTATTAATGATTAAGTCTTTTTTATGAATAATACATTTAATAAAACGACATCTATTAGGGAAATAATTCAGAGGTTAATAATAATTTACAATCCATCGATGTCTTTGTTAATAAAGAGTCAAAAAATTAAATCAAATTGAATTAAACAATTTTGCCTTGAGAGAAAATCATATGTTGTGGACAATATAAATACGCTTATATAAAAATTACCAGCAAAATATAGTATATTGTACTTTATATGGAGTAAAAAATGTCATATACAAAATTTCAGCAGGCATTAGCAACAAAAATTGATAATAATTCTACGGCAAACACTTGGGAGGATTGGAAATGGCAACTGAAAAACTCTATTAAAGATATTGATACTTTTGAGAGACTTACTAATATTAAATTTGCTGATGAGCAACGGCAGAAATTGAATAAAGTAGTAGAAAAGTTTCCGCTATCAATTACTCCTTACTATTTATCTTTAATTAAGAATAAAAATTTAGAATATGATCCAATTTTTAAGCAATCATTTCCAAGTGAGAATGAACTTGTAACACTTGATTGTGATATGAAGGATCCTCTAGAAGAAGATCTGGATAGCCCTGTGCCATTAATAACACATAGATATCCAGATAGAGTACTTTTTTATATCAGTGGTGTGTGTTCTATGTATTGCAGGCATTGCACTAGAAAAAGAAAAGTTGGAGATGTAGACTATATACCAGATAAAGAAACTATTCTTAATGCGATTAACTATATTAGGCAGTATCCATCTATAAGAGATGTTTTATTATCTGGTGGTGACCCATTCTTATTAAATGATGATTATCTTGATTGGATTCTTACTGAATTAAAAAATATTAACCATGTTGAAATAATAAGAATTGGAACAAGAACACCTGTTGTTTTGCCTTATAGAATAACAAATGATCTTGTTTCAATGCTTCAAAAACATCACCCGATTTGGATTAATACGCACTTTAATCATCCGAGAGAGTTGACTTCTTCTGCCAGGGAAGCAATAAGAAAGCTTGCTGATGGTGGGTTTCCGCTTGGTAACCAGTCAGTATTGCTTGCTGATGTTAATGATTGCCCTAGAATAATAAAAAAACTTATACACGAGCTAGTTAAAAACAGAGTAAGACCTTACTATATGTATCAATGTGATTTGTCTGAAGGGTTATCTCATTTTAGAACCCCAATTGGAAAAGGCATAGAAATTATTGAAAGCCTAGTTGGCCATACAACAGGCATGGCAGTTCCAACATATGTTGTAGATGCCCCGGGTGGTGGTGGCAAAATACCTATTATGCCTAATTATATTGTTTCATGGTCAACTAATAAAGTTATTCTTAGAAACTATGAGGGCATAATAACAAGTTATAGAGAGCCAGATAATTATAATAACATATGCTGTGACTTGAAATGTAAAGAATGTACTCTGGAATTAGATACAGACCCTGCTGAAGAAGTTATTGCAATAGGCCTGGAAAAACTATTATCTGAGCATGATTCAACTATTTCTCTTACACCTGAAAATAATGAAAGATTTCATAGAAGAAAAGAATATGATTAATTTCAAAATTCAATTATTTTGATACCTGCATGCCATCAATATATTACAATATGGGAGTATATATACCAATCCACGGAAGTAAACGATATATGGCTTCAAATTATTATATAATCTGGAATCTATAGATTACTTTCAAGGATAAGTATAAGAGGCTTTTTTGAATATTTTTACTTTGATTGCATCCTGATATAATTACCTTAAATATATTTAAATTACGTATGCTCTTATGGGAAGAATGTTATGTATGATAAGATAGAAAAACTGGCTAATTCTATGATACAGCATGGAAAGCTGAATGATAGAATATATTTAATGAAAATGTCCGATAAAGATGTTTCTAGCATAATAGATAATCTTGAAGATATAGTAAAACAAAATGCTTACACAAAGATATTTGCTAAGATAAATTCAAAACATAAAGAACTCTTTATTAAAAGTGGTTATGAACTAGAGGCTGAAGTTCCAGGGTTTTATTATGGAAATGAAACAGCATTATTTATGGGCAAATATTTCTCTGAGCAGAGAAAAGTCTTTAATGATAAAGATGAAATAAATAATATTATTGAATTATCTTTATCAAAAGAAAAAATATCAAAATTTTCTCTTGAAAACGATTTTCAGGTAATACAGGCATCTGAACAAAACGCTGAAGAAATGGCTCAGGTTTATAAAACAGTATTTGAAACTTATCCTTTTCCTATAACAAAACCTGAGTATCTAATAGAAACTATGAATAGTCATGTTGACTATTTTTGTATTCTTTGCAATGGCAGAATTGTGGCTTTATCTTCATCTGAAATGGATCTTGATAAAAAGAATTCTGAGATGACAGACTTTGCTACTCTCCCTGAGTATAGAGGTAAAGGTCTGGCAACAGGGTTATTGTCTTTAATGGAATCTTCTGCAAAAGCTAAAGGCATTTTAACTTTATATACAATAGCAAGGGCTAACTCGCCTGGTATGAATATCACCTTTGCAAAGCTCGGTTACAAAATTGCAGGCACTTTAGTTAATAATACATTTATATGCAACAGTTTTGAAAGTATGAATGTCTGGTATAAAGAAGTAAATTGAAATTATTAACTTTGCATAATAAACAAAATCAATAAAATATAGATTCAGAAATTTGTTATAAAGAATAAATCTTTATTTTCTTGTTTACTGAAGTTATAATTTTCAAAATTAAGGCATTATTTTGAAATAAATTCTTGAAATGCTATTTATAGATAGAATGTAGAAATTTGATAGGAGTATAATAGATGTTACACTGGGCTTATGATTCAATATTTTATCACATTTATCCGCTGGGCTTTTGCAATGCCCCTTATGGCAATGATTTTCATTCTCAACCAGTTAATAGACTTGAATGTATTAATTCATGGGTTGATCATATGGCCAATATGGGTGTTAATGCATTATATTTAGGTCCAGTGTTTGAATCTACAGCTCATGGATATGATACAGCTGATTATTTTCAAGTTGATAGACGACTTGGAACTAACGAAGATCTGGCCAGATTAATTAATAATTTGCATAATGCTGGTATAAAGGTAATTCTTGATGGTGTTTTTAATCATGTGGGAAGAAACTTCTGGGCTTTTCAAGATGTATTAAAACACGGTAGGAATTCCATGTATTGTGATTGGATACATGGTTTAGATTTTAATCGATCAAATTGCTATAATGACCCATTCTATTATTCTGGGTGGCAGGGACATTATAATCTTGTCAAG
>JBFMGH010000495.1:0-3575 GCA_040752795.1 Cyanobacteriota bacterium | reverse complement strand
TTTAAATTATTATAGGGTGTTTTTGCCTGAGCAGCAGGAAAAAACACCCTGCCTCTATAATCTGGAATCTATAGATTACTTTCAAGTATAAGTATAAAACATGGGACTTATTTATTCCGGTTAATTCAGATGATAACTCTACTACCTCCGCGCTGATTCCTGATTTGTGAATAATCCGAGTTATGTTTGAGGTTATTGTTAAACAATATTCTAAATAAATCGGCTAATAACAATAGGTTTTGTTATTCATCAAATTGATTTAAGTTTACTGACTAAAACTCCGGGGAAAATAGCATAAAAAGCTGCTGCTTTTACAAGATGTTCAATAGGTACTTGATCTTCAACAGTATGGGCATAAATGTCATTTGCCGGGCCAAACCCTATAGTTGGTATTCCAAGGGTGCCCATTGATGCTACACCGTTTGTTGAAAAAGCCCATTTGCTGATTTTAGGCGTTGCTTCAAGAGCCATCTCAGCAGCCTTAAAAGCAGTTTGAGTTAAAACATGATTTTCTTCGATTAGCCAGCCAGGGAAATATTTTTCCATACTTAGTGGTAAATCTGTCCAGGCTTTAGCTTCATATTGAAGTATATTAATAATTGTATCTTTAGAATTGTTAGTTTTTTCAATAATGTCCTTTAATTGTTGAATAGCAAGTTCTTTAGATTCACCTAAGGTTAATCTTCTGTCAATAAATATAGTACATTCATTTGGTATAGCGCATAGTGCAGGTGTCTTACATTCAATCATTGTAACTGATATAGTGCCCTTCCCCAGAAATGTATCTGTATGAAGTTTCTCATTAAGTTTTTCAATTTCTTCAATAATAGGCTGCATTTTATAAATAGCATTTATTCCATCTTGAGGCCTGGAAGAATGGCAGGCTTTGCCTTTTGTGGTAATTTTAATTTCCATTCTGCCAGGGTGCCCTCTGTTGACTTTTAAATTAGTAGGTTCTGAAAGAACTACAAAATCTGGTTTAAATAGATTTTCATCTTTAAAAATATGAAAAAAAGCCAGGCCTTCACAGGCTTCCTCATGGCATGTCCCTGTTACATAAAGGGTATAGTCATCAAGTAGCTTAAGATCATTAATCAATTTAACAGCATATATCAAGCTGACCATTCCTGATGTTTGATCAGAGGCACCTCTGCCATAAATAATTCCATTTTTAATAGTTCCTTTGAATGGATCCGATTTCCATTCATTAATATCTCCAGTACCTACAGTATCAATATGAGCATCCATTAAAATAATTGTTTTGCCAGAGCCTATTTTGCCTATAATATTACCCATTCTATCTATTTTAATATTATCGAAGCCGACTTTTTCCATTTCCTGTTCTACCCTCAGTATTTTGGCCTCTTCATGGCCTGATTGGCTGGGTATAGCAATTAAATCAAGTAAAAATTCTACCATTTGTTTTTCATATTGTTGTGATTGATGCAGAACCTTTTTATTATCAATACGATACATTGATATTTCCCTTTTTTTAACTAATAAGATTTCTTTGGTTAAAATTTAATGAAACAGTTTAAAGATAACATCCAGAATAAATAGATATAATTGAAATTAGATACATTCAAATGGCTAATATTTTTGGGGATTATAGTTTATGATTTAAATTAACTAATTTTTATATGAACTACAGTATTTTTACTTTCTTTATATGCTTTTTTGGCTTTTTGAACGCCAATTTCAGAGATGCCATATTTATTAATGATGTGTTGAATAAATTCAAACAATTCGGGGTCTTTTCTTTTTAATACGGCTCTAGTATTAGCAGTACCAACCTGTTTTTCTTCAAAGTCTATAAGGTCTTTATGGGGTTTATAGATTAATAAAAATGTTTCATATGCAACTGCCCAGAATTCTTCTATATCAGATGCTGAGTATAAATCAAGACATTTGTCGTCGTTTTTGGCTTTTTCAAATAGTCTTTTGAGTTCATTATATTCGTCTTTATCAAATTTCATCAAATATTTAAGAACCTGATGAGACATTTCATGGCCTGAAATATGAGATTTACTTTTGAATGGCTCTTTAAAATCGCATACAGCTATAACAGATTTTTTGCCACCACCGGTTTCAACTCCTGTTATCATATCCCAGAAGCGACCATCACCAGTTCTTTTGCCTGTTAATGATTTGTCTACACTTGAAGCAGTACCATCTAAAATAACCATTCTGGAGTTTGTAAACCTGAAAAAATCAAGAAACTTTCTAAATGGTAACAAACCTCTATCAAGCCAGTTCATTTGTTCTGTGTCGAGGCTTTCCATACCATCGACATAATCTTTTCGGAGTTTTTTATAGTCTGTTTCTTCGGTTTCAGATTTAATCGTTTTATGAATATAAAAATCTTGGATTAGATTATTGCCGTCTAGTTTTTCAAGATAAGCATCAGCAATCACTTTTAATGGTGTATCTTTTTCTAATATAGTCTTTAAAATGTTTTTAACTTCTTCAGCATTTTTATCACTATATTCAACAATGGATGCTAGAGCCATTTCAGATATTTTCAGGTTATTGTCACTTGCTGTATCAGAAAATTCTTTAATTGACTTATTAATAATATTTGATAATAGTCTGAAGTTTTCTTGAGATTTGACTCTACCGGCACACCATGTGGCAATTAGTTTTAATTTATCACTATGAATATTAGACTTATCTGATAATACTTCAGGAATAATATTTTTAAGTTCGGGTGTTTCTAATTTGCCCAGAGCAATTAAGGTTATTTCTCGTTCATTATTGTTGATGTCTTTCTTTTTCCAGTTATTTAAGAATGTTTCTTGAATATTTTTAACTACAGGCTTATTTTTATCAACGTGACCTGCAAAGAGGTTTAATGCAATTGTTTTACATTGATTAAAAGAGGAGTTCATAAAAGCATAAATAGCTAAATCTTCAGCTTGTTTCTTGTAAATATTGTCAATATCATTATACATAGCACTTGATAGATGCAGTGTCCAGGTTTTAAGTTCTTCTGCAAGGGGTGAATTATCTGGAGTTTCTTTTATAAAAGATTCAAATAAAGGGTAATAAAAAGCAGGGTCAATGTTTCTTTTCTCTCCCATGTCTTTAAGAGGTATAACATATGTTATAAGCCCTTTTAAGGAATTAATTCTAACCTGGGTTAACTGATCTTGATAATTTTCCGGAACAACTTCCATGCCATTGGTTCTTTTAACTCTATCAAGATATTTTGCAGGGTCTTTTAGTTCTTGCTCAAGAATAATTCTTTCTTGCTCCCAGAGTTTTCTTTTAAATTCTATATCCTGAGTAGATTTAACTTTATCTGCTAGGTCTTTTAAATTCTGCCAGTCTTTATCTTGAGAGAGGCTGTAGCCTTTGAAGCTAGTCTGAAAAGTATCTTTTTTCAAGTTTTTTAACTTTAAATTCAAGGTGTTGTTATACCTTAAAAGATTAAAGTTATTGTTTGCAGGTAATTTAAGAAATGAATTACCCTGCACAATGTTTAAATTATTAAACAATTAGCCTCTCTAAAAAAATTTCCCAATATTCCAATAATCTCTCTCTTTTATACTATATTTTCCTAAAAATAATTAATA
>JBFMGH010000494.1:0-2106 GCA_040752795.1 Cyanobacteriota bacterium | reverse complement strand
TATTTATATTTAAAAGAACATTATCCTAATCAAAGCCTAGAATCAGCTCACCAGGATTATTTACATACGTTTAGAGCTAAAAAATTCAATAATATTAATGATTATTGCTCAGTTGCGTAAAACCTGATATTAATTGAATATTATACAGGTAATTCAACCCAGAAAGTACTTCCACCCCCAAGGTTATTATGGGCACCAATTGCACCTTTATGCATTTCAACCAATCTTTTACTTAGTGCCAGACCTATACCTGCGCCACCATACTGTTCACTCCATTCAGTATTTACCTGATAAAAATCATCAAAAACTTTTCTTATATCTTCTTCTTTTATTCCAATACCTGAGTCTGTGATGGCGATTTTTATTTTATTAGATTCATTAAGGTCAATATTTAATACAACATTTCCATTTTCAGGTGTAAACTTTGCAGCGTTAGAGAGCAGGTGAGCAAAAATTTGGTTTAATTTTTTTCTGTCTCCATTTATGTTTTTAACTTTTTTATCAATGTATAATCTAAGGCTAATATTTTTTTCATCAAATTTAGTTTTCATAAGGCACATTATTTCAGAGATAAATTCTGTAAAATCTATATCTTCAGCTTCAAAATCCATAGTTCCGGAATCAATTTTAGTTATATCGATAACGTCATTGATTAAAGCAAATAAATAATGTCCGCTATTGTTTATCATGCATATATAGTCAAATTGTTTTTGATTCAAGCTACCAAAATATTCTTTGATTAGTGTCTGACTTAAGCCAAGAATACCGTTTAACGGAGTTCTAACTTCATGTGTTATGTTAGATAAAAAGCGATATTTATGCAAAGTAGCTTCTTTTAGGCTTAAAGTTGTGTTTTCAAGCTTTCTTTGTGTTTCACTTAGTTTTTTTTCCAGTATAAGTCTATCGCTTATCTCTTGTTGAAGGTTTTTATTTGATTGAATAAGTTCAATGTATAATTTAATTGTATTAGAAATAAAGTTCAAACTTGATTCAAAAGAATCCTGAGTTATAACAGGTAGTTCACCAAGGCATTTTATATATCGTTCCTGGTCTAAATTGTTTTTATTAGCTTCTTTTATGCTTTCTTCAATATTTAAATTATCAAAAAGTACCGGGCCTATTAATATTATCCCGTGGAGTTTTTGCAAAGATGACACTGGTATGTATGCGTATATCAAATTGTTTTCAGATGTGTAAATTCTAAAACTATCAGTGTTATTTTCTAATTCATATAAATTAATTATATTTTCAAGCAGTTTATCTGATGAAAAGTTTTTTTTGCATAAAGTTATGCTGTTTAATTCTAAAATAATGTTTTTGTTCGGAAAATCAATTAATGAAACAATATATCCAAAATGATTAGATATATTTTCAAGTGAATTCTTAAAATCTGTTGAGTTTATGAGGTCTTTAAGCAATGAATTCATTTATATAATCCTTATTAATTCTTGTATTGAATTTTCTGGTAATTAAGTTTCAAATAATTTTAAAATGGAGTTCTTTAACTTAAAAAGAAGTTATTAAATTATGTTCTAACAATGTAGTTTTATTATAATAGAAAAAAAATTTTATTTATTAATCTTAAAGCTAATTTAAATATTTAAGAGTTAATAGGTAAAGTAAACCAGAATTTACTCCCTTTGCCAGGCTTGCTTTTTACGCCAATAGAGCCTTTGTGGAGATTGACAAGCTTTTTTGTTAATGCCAGGCCTATGCCTGCGCCACCAAGAGCCTGGTCACGATCATGATCAGCCTGATAGAATTCTTCAAATATTTTATTATGATCTTCTTTTTTGATTCCTACACCGTTATCTATAACAGAAAATTCAATTATGCCAGTTTTACTTAATTTTGTAGATACAATAATCTTTCCATTTTCAGGTGTGTATTTAAAAGCGTTGGAAAGCAAATTAAGCATAATTTGATTACATTTTCTTTTATCTCCAATAATTTCAACAGGTTGTTTATCTGTGTTAATTTCCAGAGTAATGTTTTTAGATTTTAATTGAGGTTTAATCATTGAAATATTCTCGTTAATGTAATCTGATGCCAGAAAAATATCTTTAGAAAAATCCATTTTACCGGCATCAATTTTAGAAAGATCAA
>JBFMGH010000493.1:0-2588 GCA_040752795.1 Cyanobacteriota bacterium | reverse complement strand
ATATTAATAGTAACGTAATTGTCATATTCGCTAATGCCTATCTCCTGTTGGTTTTTTGTTCTATTATCTTCAAGCCCAAGCCAAACCGGATCAGAAGTTAATTCAGATTCAATATTTAAAGTTTTAAGAAATTCTAAACTTTTTAAATCTCTTACCGTCTTATATACAGGAAGTCTTAAGATTAAAGATGTTAATATTTTACTTAATTTTCTATTTATTGGTCCAATACCCTGTGAATATATAACCGTTTTACAACCTAAAATACTAGCCAATAAAATTATAATTAGATAATAATAAATAGTTAGGGGGCCGGTAACATCCTGTAACAAACTACCACCACCACTTATTAACATATTGGCTGACATTAATTCAGGTATAACCTTAACAAAGTTCATTCTATCTACAGAATTGACACCTAATTCTTTTGATGTAACCTCAGGAGTTTTTGACAATACAGTTATATTTATACCTGGCAATAATTTTTTTAATTCTCTGACTAATACCAGTAATATTGCTTCATCACCAAAATTGCCGAAGCCATAATAACCACTAATTACAACTTTTATAGATTTAGGTACTTTTTTCATAATGTTTAAACTATCGCCTTGTGGAAGAAACAGGGATAAGGTTTTTACTCAGCAATGAATAGTATTTATCCAGATTAAAAGAAAGTTTTTCTCCCAGGCGAAGCACTTCAGAAACAAATTCTTTATCAGTCTCATAATTTTCACTCTTTGCAAGGTTTAAAATAAATTCAGTCAAACCATTGCTTAATTCCTGGAAATATATATTTTGTGCTTCTTTCATATCTAATTTTAATTCTAAATCTTCAGCCACTTCAATAATATTGATAATTTCTTTACATTTATCAATAGTATTGTCAGATATAAATTCTAAGATTTTTTGGTTAAGCACAGACCTGAATAGCTTCTCAGAGGGGGATTTATCTATCTTTATATCCAGACGTTTAGCTTCTTCTTTTATTTCAAATGCTTCATTAAATTCATCTATATCAGACAGATCTTTAACATTTACAACAAAATGATTATATTTTCTTGCTAAAGTATATTGTGCAGCGATTTTAAATTCATCTGGTATAGGCATTTCAATTTCATGAAGCTGCATAATAGAACTATAACTATCATTATATATTCTTTCATACAATGAAGAAAATTCATCTAATTGCTCACTAATAAGTTCTTCAATAATTTTCTTCTTTTTATCAATAAATAAACTTTTAAGAGTCCAATATTCCTTGCCAAAATGCTCATCCAGTCCACGTATTACTTCAGTTATTGGAGCATTATTTAGTTTGTTGAAAAGGTCTTCTTTTATCCTCTGGTATTCAACACTACCGGCGAAACCTCTTATCACACAATGGAAATCACTGTCACCTATATTTAAAAGGCAAAAAATCATATCATTTGTTTCAGTAGTTATTTCGGAGATCAATTCAATACGACCTATACCTAGTATTGTTGAGCCTTTTTTAACTCTTTCATAGTCATGCTTCTTTATTTTATAACAATACAAATTGGTTATATCTGGGTAATCTTCAAATAATGAAGTTATAGCCCAATGAGACACAACTTGTTTTCTGCTGACAATAGACGGTTTTACAAACCTTTTATATACATCTTTTCCACTACCATAGCCTTTTATGTTACTTTTAGCTTCCGAGAGTTTTTCAAGAAAATCATCTTCAAGGTTTCTATTTCCATATTCATAGGCTAATTGCATTGCCCTAGCAGCATATTTCATTATTTGAACTGTTTCTATACCAGATATTTCAGAGAAAAACCAGCCACAACTTGTAAACATATACATTGCATTTTTTTGCATTTCTAATAATTTAAGAATATCAACAATATCCGCACTACTTAACTCTCTGGTACAATTATTCTGAACAAAACTTTTAATTGTTTCAGGTGAACGGTCCAAAAGAATACTTATGTAGTCGTTTCTGGCCTGCCAAATATCTTTAAAATATCTTTTAGCTTCTTTATAATATATACCCGAAATTTCATTATTGAGCCAATCAAGAGCCTCTCTTAATGGACGTCTCCATTTTTGGTTCCAACCAGCCTGCGCCCCAGTACTACAGCCACAATCTTCTTTCCATCTACCTATTCCATGGTAACAACTCCATGAAGAATTGTTTCTTACAAGTACTTCTGCTGTTGGCGGAAATTTTTCAAGGTATTCAGCATAATTAGTAAGCTTAAACCCTTCTTTTTCCAATCTTACCTTAAGGCCATAGGCTAGTGCCATATCTCCAAAAGGAGTGTGATGACCATAAGATTCACCATCAGTAGCAAGGTGAACTAGTTGATTATAATCTCTTGATTCTACTATACCATCTTTTACTCTATCTACTAGTTTGTCTCCATTATAAAGAACACCTTCAAAAGCGATTGATTTAGAAATTGACCCATCATAGAAGAAAATATCAATGTATTTATCAGGATAATTTGGCAAGCTACATCTGTATGGGCGAGCAGGGTCAATATTTCCCCTGCTAACATCCTGCCAGTCTGAAGTAGAACTATATTTAACCTTCTCTGCCTGATAAGGAGAAAGGATAGTAA
>JBFMGH010000492.1:0-2298 GCA_040752795.1 Cyanobacteriota bacterium | reverse complement strand
ACACCCCCTCTCTTCTTTTGAGAGCTATCATCTGAATTTACAGTGTGTAAATCCAGTATTTTTTAAATATGTCATTAGAAGAAGGTTTTACATAAATGAAACAAATTCATGAATTAATCAGGTTAACCACTATAAATCTGGGCATACATATTTAATGCAATTATTATAAATATAAATTGCAATAATCCTATTCCTATCCAGCCAACCAATGTCAAACACAATAAAATTGTAACGACTACAACTGGTATTAGTAAAACAATTACAATAATTGTAGCTACAACATAATCAAATAGTTTAAGAGTTATACTCTTACAAATAGTCCATAAATTAAAAGCAGAAAGAAAACTTTGAGTAATAGCAAATCTGATACAAATCATTGGTGCAATAATAAGGTTAAATATTAAGATTAATACTGGTATTAGAAAAGCAATTAAAAGTAAACAAATTATTATAACAGGGCCGGTATAAGATATAGAACCCTCATGAGCAAGAGTTAATTGCTGCATAACCTCCGGTATATATAAACCACAGGCCAGATACACAATAAACCCTATAGAAGTATTAATTGCCAGATAAATCAGGAAAATTAATTGTATTTTAAGTCCATTATAAAAAAACCTGCCATAATTATTATTCCAGCCAGGCATGACAAAAGTTTGTTTTTCAACTTCTAATCTTGCCGTTTCAAGAAGATAGCCAAACTGAAACGATTGAGTTGAAAAAACTACAATTAAGTGAATTATGTGTATAAAACATATAAAAAGAGTGCTTGCAAGCCCAAGAACCCCAAATATTAGGTGGATTGCAAATATAAATATCGAAAAGCCCATAGTGATTAGATATATTCTCAATATACCTTCTTCAGAATCAGTATAGAAAGGGGCTTTAAAACTTCTAGATAAATTTATTGCCATAATAATTTTTTTATTGTTTTAAATCTTATTATTTAACTATTAACTATCAATTAAAACAAAAAAACACTTTTACAATAGGAACCAGTGGTTAATTAATAAATTACAGGTTTTAGCAAAAACGTTTTAAGTATAAAATGATCACACAGTTTGTTTTTTATACCAAATATTAACTTGAGGATTCTGAAAGTTTTTTATTGATTCACAACACTCTATATTGAAAAAGTTCGTAAAATTTATTTGAAACTATTTAATTTTTTCATAAAATAAAATTACAGTTATACAAGAGGGTTAAAATCGTGGCTAAAGTATTTATAGTTGAAGACAGTAAATTAGTCGTGACAATGATGAAAAAACATTTAGCTCCAGATGGCCACGAATTTACTATTGCTACCAATGGCGAAGAGGCCTTAGAAATTTTATCTAGTGGTGTTTTGCCAGACATTATAATTCTTGATATTGTAATGGAAGGAATGGATGGATTTGAATTGATTGAAAAAATTAAAACCAATGATCAAACAAAATCAATTCCTGTTCTCTTTTGCACTTCACTTGATAAAGGTAGTGATATTAACAGAGGCATTGAATTAGGTGCTAATGACTATATAATCAAACCATTTACCCCTAATGAAATAAGAAATAAAATTACAGACAATTTAAGAAACTAAGTGATGGTAAAAATCTATCCAACTTTTGAAGAGTTTCAAAGTATTGCTAATTTGAAAAACAAGCAAAAAGTTATCATACCTGTTTGGTGTGAACTTGTTTCAGATCTTGAAACACCTGTTAGTCTTTTTTATAAAGTATGCAAAAATGAAGATCATAGCTTTTTACTTGAATCTGTTGACGGAGGAGAAACTTTCGGTAGATACTCAGTTCTGGGAGCAAAACCCCTTCAAATTTTAAAATCAGATGCTAATGGGGTTAAAATCTATAATATGCTCACAGGAGAAATATTAGAGACCGGCAATGATCCTTACGAAACTTTAAAAAACTTCTTAAACGAATATAAACTGATTAATGAGGGGCACGCCTACTTTTCTGGCGGAGCTGTGGGTTATTTTAGTTATGATTCTGTTAGACATATTGAACCTATTTTAAATGATCTCTTTGCTAACATAGAGCATTGTGCCAGTTTTCCAGAAGCATACTTTATGATATCTGATACCACAATAGTTTTTGATCACGTAAAACATAAAATATACTTAATAAACAATGTATTTGTTGACGAAAATAAAGATCTTGAAATTGTATATAAAAATTCAACAGAAAAAATACACAGTATTATTGATAAAATCGAAAAACCTTATGCTGCTCCAGTTCTAAAATTAAATGAAAATACTAAAGAAGTTGAAATAAAATCTAACTTTTCAAAAGAAAACTGGGT
>JBFMGH010000491.1:0-14288 GCA_040752795.1 Cyanobacteriota bacterium | reverse complement strand
TTTTGTGTCGGGCGGGCCCCCCCAAAAACACCCGCCCCTTAATTCCCTGAAATCTATCATTACTTTCAAGGAAAAGTATAAACATTTTATTTACCACTCTTTTTAAAAATTATCATAAATTTGCTACACTTTCAGGGTATATTTTTATCAATTTATAGAAAAGTAAACAATATATGACATTATATTATTCTACCTTGAATCTATAAATAACTTTCAAGAATTAGTATAAATGGCTAAACGGAGTATATATATAAAATTGACAAATTTTTCGAAATAATTAGTAATGTTTCTTATATTTACTAGCAAAAAACTTTTTCAGGAGTTTATTAATACTAAGAGGAATTTAAATTCCTTATTAGTTAGAGAGAAGGTTAGGGAATTTTTAAATGCTAGCAGTTAATAATAATGTTGAGTACAAAAACATTCGTTTAAAACAAATAAAAGTAGACAATACCAAACCAGTAAAGAATGCAAGACAGGAACTTTCAAATTTATTATTTGGCAAATCAATTACCAGTAGCCCTTTAACGTTTGGCTGGTCACAAAACATACCTCAAGAAGAAAAACAGATTCTTGATTTACTAACCGATCCATCTGTTAAAAATGTCCTTGTGGCTTCCCATTCAAGGCCAGATGGTGATGCCTATGGCAGTAATCTTGGCATCTGTGGTATTCTTGAAAGCCTTAATAAAAATGTTCAATCAGTTATTGACTATAAACCGGCCAACAGTTTCGCCAAAATGCCTTCGGCAGTTCCTGGCAAATCAGCTATTGAATATATAAAGGGTAGACCAGATTATATTAAATCTGATAATTTTGATGTTGCTGTAATAACTGATACGCCTGACCCTGCTTTAACTACAGATAAAGTTATTGACCTGCTGGCTAAAGCAAAGAAAATTGTTATTATCGACCACCACCCAGAACAACTACAAAAATGGAAAGCTGCTCTAGCCCTAAGAGGTGTCTCTGAAGATAGAATTTTATACTGGCGTGAAACCAGAACTTCTGCAGCTGAAATGGTCGGTGAACTTGACAAAGAAATTGTAGATGAATCTAAAAAAAGAAACATTGCACAATATAATCCCGAATATTACCATAATTACAGGCTAGCTATTGCTGGTGGCATAATTACTGACTGTGGTGGCCTTAAAACTAATACCGGTGATCCTAACAAAATTGAGCTGGCACGGTTATCAGAGAAAAAAGTTGAATCTCCATCAGGCAAACTTATCAGTGCAACAAGGGCCATATTCAACTGGCTCATTAATAATAGCGGTGTTACACAATCAAAAATTAATATGCAGGATATTACTAGATGCTCACTTCCCAAAAGCGTTGACAAAAAAATTAATGACATTATGAACGGAAAGGTTAAAGTTCCTGGCGTTGAAGTTAAACCATCCTCTAAAGATGACATATTTACATACGTTAAAATAGACAATTTTAATGCCTTTAATGACCTGGCTAAAATTACAAACTCTCAAATTAAAGATGTTAAAGTCAATGGTGGCGACCTTTATAGAGAACTAAAGAAAAGACTTGAAGAGAAAATCGTTCTTGATAAAGATGTTGGTTTCGTCATGATAGTTCTAAACTTTAGTGATAGTACTATATTAAACTTTAGATCCTACGGCTATAATTCACTTGATGGTGAATCATATGTACCAGGACACGTTTTTACAAATTCTTTATCTAAAATAATGGTTGATAAATTAAGCGAAGCAAATCTGGGTGAAGGCGGCGGCCACGAAAATGCAACCGGTTTCAAACTAAAAGAAGGCGTCGATTTTTATAAAGATGTTCTACCACTTGTTAAAAAGATTATAGCCGAAGAAACAAAAGGCAAAGACCTTAGAAAAGTTCCACCTGAACATCAGGCCAGAGTTGATGAACTTTTATTTGAAAAATCCGCTTCATCCGTTGCCTGATTACTTTTTAAGGAAATTAATTTGCTAGTTAATAATTATACTATTGGCAAAAACTACTTTCATAAACCAGCATACCCTGAAAGCAGGGTTAGCAAATTTCCCCGGCTAAAACTTAATACCTTAAATATTGATACTGTGTCGTTTTCTGCTAAAACTACGACACTTTCAGCTACTCAAATTAACAACATTATTACTGATATTGAAAAAAACATTAAAAATAACCCCGCTGAAACAGCCTGCATTATTGATTCAAAAACAGGGAAAATACTTCAAAAGGCTTCGGGCGATAAAGGCCAGGTCTACATTGATAATAAGCTTACTAGACATAATATTTTTACACATAACCACCCTGAAAAGAGGGTGCCAATTACCTTAAGCGAAAGTGATATTATCTTTGGCATTGAAAATATGGCAAAAGAGATAAGAGCCATAACACCATCTGGCACCTGGTTTTCTTTTAAGCTACCTGATAACCTCTCAAAACAAGATGCTAATGCTTTATCAGATATTTTTATTGAGAGTCTCTTTGCATCACAAGAATATCTTTCCGTAAGAGATCTTATTAAAATTAATGATAAAGGTGAATATTTGAATAATAAAGAAGAACTGGAGTTTATTTCAGAATTTGTAAGTTCTGTCTGGACTGCCATGGCTAATTTAATGCAAGAACAAGGCTATAATGTTCAATACACTACAGGCAATACCTGAATAAATTAGATTTGGAGACTATAATGTTAGATAAATGTCCTCAATGTTCAAAACAAATACCTCTTAAAGAGGCTAATTATTGTTTAAGTTGCGGCTCTAGCCTTACCGACACATCTAAAAAGAGCCCTCTTCAAAAGGTAAACACTACACTAATTCTATTTACACCTGTTTTAACTATAGTTAACACACTTATAATGATTATTATTACTATAATCATTTTTTCTATTGCAGGTACAGCATTTAAAAACGTTGACTTTATTAAGGGTGGTGTAAAAGCTGTTAACGAAATGCATGAACGGATGATCAGAATAGAAGAAACGGTTGACGATATTCAAGATACAGTTAACAGGCTCCAACCTTACGAAGAATAATTGTTAACAGATATAATATTAATTAAAAAAACTTATTTACATGTTGAAATTTAAGTAATAAAAACTGCATGCTCTGTTTTATTATTATACTATTCCTTGAAACTAATGATAGATCCCAAAGAATTTTAGTCCATATATTGTTTTCTTTCGTGGATTGGTATATTAGCTTTTATCTGCAAATAATTTTGTATTAATCTGTTCCAGAAGCTTTTCCATAAATTCATAGAACCCTTTAACAGTTGATATTTTGATACTCTCCTGTATGGAATGAGGCTCTCTGATATCCGGACCAACGGATATCTGATCTACATCAGGTCTTTTTGCAGCAAACTGGGCATTCTCCAGGCCACCATGCTCTGTTTCGATAACAGGTTCTTTAACTCCAACTTCTTTATATGCCTTAACAGCTAATTTAGTTAGCTCTGAACTATATTTAGGCTGCCAGATTGGATCTGTTGTTGGTTTAATTTCTTCTTTAAATAAATCTGATAATAATTCTTGAGTTTTATTCTTTTGATCTTGCTTTTCAGCTTTGTCTGAACTTCTCATCAAAACTGAAAGAGTTATTTCACCATCTATAAGTTTTAATATACCAAGATTCTGGGAAGTTTTCAGATTATTATTTTCTTTATATCTTGATCTTACACCTACCAGCAAATCTTCACCCAATATTTGTAATAACCTGTCCTGAAAATCACTATCTATAACCCTTGTATTAGCAGCTAAATTATCTTCTCCCAGAATAACGCTTGTTTTCATGTTTTTATTCTTGTCTTTATAAGTTGTATTTATATCCTCAAGATCCTGTTTTAGGTTTGCTGCAACTTTTCTTGCATCCTTTTCCGGTACCAGCAGTTCTACAGTGGTGTTCATTGGCATAGAATTCATCTTTTCTCCGCCAACTATACTTACTAATCGTATATCTGTATCAGCTGAAAGCTTTTTAACTTCTTTTAATGCTTCTCTTATAGGGCTTAAATGTCCCTCATAAATCGTTGCAGAATGACTACCATTAGCTCCCTTAATTGAAAATGTTAATTTTTTATATTGATCACTGCCAATAGGCTCAGTCTTAACAGGTTTATTTTCAACTTCAAAATCTTCCATACCTGCACAGCCAATAATAACCTTACCATAACTTTCAGAATCAAGATTTATAAAATATTTTCCTTTGATCTCTTCAGGCTTAACAGCTATTGCACCATACATTCCTGTTTCTTCATTAACTGTAAAAATAATCTGCATTGGAATATGCTTAAACTTACTATCCTCTGCTACTGCTAGTGCAACTGCCAGGCCTATACCATTATCAGCTCCCAGTGTTCTATTATTGGCTTTTAATATATCTCCTTCAATATCTAATTTAATTGGTTTTTTTGGATCCTTATCTCGAAGTTCCGGCCCTTCTGCAACACATATCATATCCATATGTGCCTGCAAAACTATGCCCTCTGACTTTCCTGGAAACATATTTCTTGTCGCCAGCAGGTTATATTTACCCATTTTATTTTCTTGTTTTTGCTCTACTTTAAAGCCAGCTTTTTCAAGTTTATTTTTTAAATAATCACTAATTTCTTTATTGTTTTCACCATATTCTTTTTTGTCAGATTCTCTATATATCTTAGAAATTTCTTCAAATAAACTCCATACTTTTTGTGGCTCAAGGTTTCTTGTAACCTGACCAGCAAATGACACCGCAGACATGGCCTTTAAAGTTCTATTAATACCTGTATCCCTATAATTATTGCTTAATGCCTTATTTGCATATACTAACATGCATCTCTCTCTCTGATTCCTGAATCTTACAACTACCTCAACAAAATCTCTGTTTTATAGACTAAAATCTCTGATTATTTTTTGTTGACTTTTTAAATCTGTATTTTCACATTTATTTACACCCCACAAAAGACTCTTCATTTATTTAATCTTTTCAACTTATAATACACACTTGAATTTTTATTTGAATAAGTTTTTGAAACTACTACAAATACTGAATTTGAAAGATAAATTTCTTTACTTTTTTTACATATAAACTGTTTATTTGTAACATATCTTTTATGGATAGATTAATATTATTTTTGACAGCCTATAATATCGTTTTTACCCTTTCAAGACTTATATTTGTTATTGCTGACCCAACTAACTCAATGTTAAAATCTTTGCAATTTTACGATTTTGCCGTTTATGTTTTGTTTCCTGTCTTTATTCTCTGGACACTCTTATATTTAACTATTCCAGCAGCCATTTATTGTGGTGTTAATGGGGTTATTAAAAAGCTTAATCGCTTTCACATTTCAGCATTGACAGTTAATAGTATTACATGCATTACTTTTATACTACTTCTACTTAGCACAGGTACCAGTTATTAACTATTTTAAACGTTTTAATAATTTTATATATCTTATTTGTAAACATTATTAAGTATAATTAGATAATATTATCTTACTTTGCAAACAATACTTTATATTTACCTGTTCAAATCTTATAAAAGTCTATTATAAAGGTTAAAATCCACTTCCTGCAACTAAACTTTATTCTGCATTTTATTTATGATATTAATACTTAAAAGCATTAAAATTATCAGGCAGTTTTACCAGCTAATAATCAGCAAAAAAGAACACTATCAGGTCAAACTACTATGAAACTTGCTATTTTTCCGGGTACTTTTAATCCAATTCATATTGCACATTTATTACTGGCTGAAACAGCCAGATATCAGTTTAATTTAGATCTAATTTATTTTATACCATCAAATATTCCACCTCACAGACATACCGGCATAGCTGACGCAAGACACCGTTTTAATATGGTGGATTTATCATGTCAAAACAACCCATTTTTTAAACCATCTGAGATAGAGTTAAAGCGTGAAGGGCCGTCATACACATATGATACACTTATCAAAGCTAAAGAGGTCTACCCGGATCTTGATGAATTATTTATGATTATTGGCGCAGATGCCATTCGTCAGCTACACACCTGGCATAACTGCCAAAATATTGTTGATATTACACATTTTTTAGTTGCCAATAGGCCAGATAACCCCGATATTAAACAATGTCTACAAGAAACTAATCTTAATAACTTTAAAATCAGCATCATTAACTCACCTCTTATGGAAATCTCTTCTACCCTTGTTCGTGCTAATATTACTCGTGGATATTCAATTAAATTTTTAGTTGATGACTTAGTAAGAGAATACATCCACCAAAATGACTTATATAGAGAATAAAATTGCCATGAGAGCTGAAAATTATAATATTGATCTAATAAGAAATCGTTTGAAAGAAGTATTGTCTCAAAAACGTTATCTCCATAGCATTGGAACAGAACAAAAAGCCCTGGAACTAGCTGAACAATTTGGTGTTGACAGGAATAAAGCTGCTATTGCAGGCTTGCTTCATGATTGTGCCAAGTTTATTAAAAAAGAACAAATGCTTGATTTTATTAAAGACAATAATATTAAGATTTTTGGTGATAGCGTTAACGCTCCTTCTATTCTGCATGCGTATGTTAGTGAATATCTCGCCAAACATGACTATGGTATAAATGACCCTGATATTCTTTCTGCCATTAGAAACCATACACTGGGCGATATAAACATGACTGATCTTGATAAAATTGTTTTTATTGCAGATAAAATAGAAGATAACACCAGACACGAGGACTATTTTGAAGAGATCAGAAACACTTTAAAGAAAACCAATTGCCTTAATGAAGCTATTCTCATCAGTTATGCTCAAACTATAAAAGGCCTTGTAGATAAAAATTACTATATAAACCAGATTACTATCAGAAACTGGAATTATTTGCTTGAACAAACAGGTTATATAAAACCAATTATTAAAAACATCGGTCTATATAAGAAGATTTAACCAGAAGGATTATAAAAATGACAGATATTAAAAAGCTCATGTTAGTTGAAACTTCACTCGTTGATTCAAATCTTACTATTGATACCAAATTGAAAATTGCCAGACAACTTGAAAAATTAAACTTAGATATTATTCAACTTTCTACAAAACAAAAAGAAGCTTCTGCACAAATTGTATCTGACATTAAAAACATTACTCTGGCAGCTTGTTGCAAACCTTTGCAAAATGAACTCGATGACGCCTGGGAAATTCTAAAAAATGCAGCTAAACCAAGATTGCGTATTATTCTTTCTCCTGAACTTCTTGAAGACCTTAATCTGGATAATATTCAGCATAAACAGGATATTTTAAAGGTCATTAAAGATTCTGTTGCCTATGCTAAAAATCTTACCGATGATATTGAATTTATTATTGTTAATTTTAATAAGCTTCATAAAATGTTTATTTACAGAATGATAGAACAAGCAGCAGACTCCGAAACCAAAACCATTACTATTTATGATCAAAAAGGCTTAATGCTTACTGATGAAGTCTCCCAGCTATATAAAGATATTTTCTATAATATACCTGATGAAGACAAGCTAATTATCGGAAGCATATTCACAAACACTATGGGTATTGCTACTGCTAACTCATTAGCAGCAATTGCAAATGGCTCCAGACAGGTTGATGTAACCTTAATCCATTCTGGATCCATAAAAGAAAATGCCTTATTTTCAAGGCTCTTACAGGCTATTAAACTCAGAAAAGATATCTTCAACCTAAAACTAAACATTAACTCTGATGAATGGGAAAACACTCTAAACATTCTTAAAGAGATCTAATAGTTGTTATGAATCATAAAGACTATATTCTGGGCTTTTTGTGTTGCTTTATGATTGTTATAGCATCTGCATACTCTTATAATGCTTTTGTGTTACTTTCGGAATCCCCAGATATTATTGTTTTTGACCACTTACCTGACAACTATAAATATACTAAAGTCAGGGTCATGGGTGCTATTAAATCTCCTGGCACATATGCTCTATCAGATTATTCTTACAGACTTATTGATACTATTGCTCTTGCTAAAGGGCTATCAAAAGATGCTAATATCTACAATATAAACCCGGCTCAAGACATCACCAATGCTGAACTGATTTCAATACCTTTTAGCTTTCAAGAAAATGTCACTGTTATTAAAAGACAAGTCAAAAAGAAAAAGAGAGCCTATAAAAAGCATAAACTTGCTTCAACACTAAAAAACAAGAAAAAATCTAAAAAGAAAAAAAATAAAACTAAAAAGTCTAAAAAATACTCAAAAAAAAAGCTGCCCTCAATTAAAATCAAAATTAACACAGCCTCTAAAGCCGACTTGATGCTTTTACCCGGAGTGGGCGATAAACTTGCAAATACAATTATTGCTCACAGAAATATTTATAAGCTTCACTCTCCTGATGACCTCTTAGAAGTAAAAGGCATTGGCAAGAAAAAACTCGAAAAAATGATTCAATACATTGAGTTTTAATATATAATTAAAGTTTTATTATCTTACAAAACTTGTTGGCGATGCTGCATTACCCTGGGTTGCATAATAGTAATAACCGGGTGGTGGAATCATAGGTTGCATTACCGGAGGTTGCGCATAATAATAAGGCTGTATAACCGGAGGTTGTGCATAATAATATGCTGGTGGCATGATTGGGTACATTGGCATTCTGTAAGCAACTCTTGGTTGTAACTGAGGTGCTCTTACATTAACCTGTTGCTGATATTGTTGTTGTACCTGTTGTTGGCTTGCCTGACTAACTGGTGCAACTGCAACATTCTGAGAACTGGCTTTTTGAAGTGCTTTAGGTGTATCACCTGAAGCCATTGGATCTTTTGCTAATATTTGAATTCTATTTTCTGTTTTAAGCTGCAATGGCTGGAAATTTAACTTCTTAATAGCTTCTTTTAATATATCTGCATTGCAATCATATGATGCATTTAAAACATTCATTGGCCTGGCAAGAGATTTAAAACCTTCTGAACCCTTAATCAAATACTGGTCATAAGCCACTTTATACTCTTTGTTAGGGTCTATTGGTATATATTGTCCATTATTTTGTTTTACCATTACATTTACAGGTTTTCCATCAGGAGAAATTGTATATGTAAGACCTGAAACCTGAAGAATGCCAGGCCTTCTATCCTGCCTAACATAAGTTTGAGTTCCTACTGTAAGTGCATCTAACACATCTTGACCTGTTACTGCAACCAGATGAACTGCATCTATAAATGGAAGAACCTCGTCAATTGATCTTTCTGTTATATCACCTTTCTCTATACTGTCTCTTACTGCAAAACTCTGGAACAAACCAATATCTGCACCCATTTTTGTTCTTACTGAATCTGCTATAAAGTTTGCTATTGCGTTCTCTTGCATTTTAACATTTGAAGCAGAATATGTAGCAGCTGATGTACCTATTACAGGGCTTTTACCTAATATATTATCTTCAAGAGTTTTAGATTTTAAATCAACATCAAAAGTGCTTGCTTTTTCCTGTCTAGCTATAGCAGCTTTAACTATACCTTTATCATCAAAGTATGCATCAGTTACACCCATATACTTGGCATCTTTACCATTTTGGAATATCAATACAGGCTCATTAGACTTAGAGTTTACCAGAGATACTCCTGGTTCTAGAGGATTCAATAGATCATGTGAGTGGCCTCCCAGAATTATATCAAGACCATCAACATTCTGAGCTATCTCTTTATCAAGATCAAGACCAACATGAGAAACCAGGATTATCTTATTAATACCCTGAGCTTTAAGTTTATTTATTTCCTCTTGAACAACCCTGACACATTCTTCTCTCGGAAGGACATTTAAACCATACATTTTAGAATTTGGATCAAGTCTCTTAAGTAAATCTGGTGGGCTCAAACCTATTAAACCATATTTATGACCTTTCTCCTGATATACTGTAGATTTAGCAATCTTGCCACTTTGTACCAGCTTGTCAAGACCACAACCTTCAGGCATTACTAAATTAGATGATAAACTTACATACTTAGCATTAACTAGCTCATTAGCAAGATTTATAGGATTAATGTCTATTTCATGATTGCCAATAGCTGCAAATTTAACTCCTAAATCGTTTAAAAGCTCAATTTGAAGCTTTAATTTCTTAGTATCCATACCTACGTTATAATCACCTGAGTGAACAGGCAAAAAGGCATTTGCAGAATTTGCAACCTTTTTAGCAATTTCATTTATAGCTGTCTTAAATTTAGCTAGACCCTTTACTTTTCTATGATTATCATTCAAGTGAACCAGTGTTAAGCCTGCATCATTTTGATTTACAGGCCCGGAATTTGGATTTTGCCATGTAGTATAAACAGCATCTGTGTTCAACCTTGAAGGAGACTGTGAAGCATTTATACCTGCACTTTGCACAGGTACGTTCTGTTGAGCCACATTATTTAATGCTTGTTGCTCTCTATACTGATTATAATTTAACTGGTTTACGACCCCTTGAAGGCTGTTCATTTTTCTTCCCACAAAACTAATAACTGGTTTTTATCCTTCCTCTTTTTTAAGATTCCTCAAAACTAAAAGTTGCTACTTAATTTAAAAATATAAATTTTTGTATCATTTATACTAATATACTTAGCAATTTTTATTTTGATGCCCCTTAGTATAAATGAGAAAGTAGAACTTTTTTATATTATAAGGGGTCATTATGCTTAAGCTTATCCAGAACAACACTTTGGGGAATAATTTAACTAATAATATTAATTGTTCTAAAACTCAGCTAAAAATAGTTCAACCTGTTTTTACAGGTGAAACAGACAAAGCAGAATTCTCAAATACTAAATCTAACACTGCAAAAAACAAAAAGTCATTAAAAGAAATGCTAATGTCTTTACTTGAAAGCATTTTGAGTGTTTTCAGGCAAGAAACGTCCTCTGAAAAAGTTGCTAATGCTGAACCTATTGATATAAAAGATGCTTCTAAAAAGCTTAAAAAAGCAAGCCAGCTTATGAATGACTTTGCAACAATACTTGAAGAAGATCAAAAACGATCAACACCAGTATTTAAAGATATTAAAGAAGGAACTCTGCAAAAAATATTCCAGTTAGCTCTTCGAAACCAGGATAAGCCTGCATTATTAGGTATCGTAGGTGGTTCTGCTTCCGGCAAATCTACTATCTCAAAACAATTTGTAAAAAATATAAATGAACTGGCTCCACCAAATAACAATGGGGTACCTTTAATTTCTGAAATATCTCAAGATAACTTCTATTACAATTTTTCAAAAGAAATTGAAAAAATGGGATCAGAGGAATTCTTTAAAACAAAAAACCTTAATGAACCTAAAGCTGTCGAATTAGACTTATTAGCTGAAAAGCTTGCCACTCTCAAGCAGGGCAAAGAAATTAAAACACCTCACTATTTAATAGATGGCACTGGTAGAAGAGAAGATGATGCCATTACAGTCAAACCTTCTCCACTGGTAACTGTTGAAGGTCTGCTTATTTTAGCCAACAAAAAAGTTAGAGACCTCTTTGACCTGAGAATTTTTATTGATGCCTCTAAAGAAGTTAGAACTAAAAGATGGTGGGATAGAGCACCAGATAGAAATATAAAAGATGATGCGGGCGGTAGAGCACTCTTCAAAATGACTATGGACATGCACGATAAGCACGTTGAACGTTACAAACCAACTGCAGATATAGTTTTAAATTCAGAAGCAAAATTTGATGATACTAAAACTGTTTTGAAACAGTTAGCTGAAGCAATCACTAAACCCGTATCTTTTGCTGGCTTATTCAAAAAGAAAGCAGCATAGCTGATATTTACGCATTAAGGGGGTAAGAAGGTATATTGGGAGGTGATAAGCCTCCCCAATTTATTTTTTTACATTTTCTAGTCAAATTCCAATTTTGAGGCAAAATCGCTATTAATTTCTTCTTTATCTTCTTCAGATGATAATTCTTCTTTTGCCTTCAACATTTCTTCTGATGGCGTAAGATCAATTTCTATCGCTAATGGCTTATAACCACCAGCTATATACAATGCATCAAAGGTTTGACTTTTTTCATCTATAGATACTAAATCCATTAAAGAACTGGCTTTAATGTCTTTCATTGAAATTTTGGGCTCAAATATTATTTCTTCTATATCTTTAACAACTTTCTCTTCAATTTCTTCTTTTGAAAAAGCCATTGTATAATAATCTTTACTCATTTTTGAAAGAGTTTCATAAGCATTCTGCCTTTTGGGGTTATGAGATTCCTTGGTCAAAGCCAGAACAATAACACAACACTTACGTATTAATTCCCCTGAAGCATATTCCTGCTCTATCTGATAAAACTGATTCAACCAGTGCATACAAGAATGATATAGATCTACTCTATTTAACTTATGTTTCGATAATGATGACAGCTTATCTGTGTATTCTATATCAAAGTCATCACTTATAGTTGTAACCATTAAATAATAATAAAGATCTTTAATTATTCTTTGCAACTCACTTTCAGGTATAATCTTGCCTTCTCTGACATCTTCAAGCTCTCCAAGAGGGTCACAACCTTTTAACCTTTCTGCTGATAAAGAGATATACATATGTATTACAGGGTACTCAAGTTCTACTTCTTTGTCCAGCAAATCTTTAAGAGCTTTTTTTAAGTTCTCAAAAGCCTGTCTTCTTTTTTTTGCATGCCTTTCATATTTTGATAAAAAATATGTCCTATCCTTATTAAATATATCTAAAATTGGATTTATTTGAACTGATTTGATTCCATTAGAAAAGGTTTCTGTTATTAAACACTCACTGTATAAAACCAGTTTCCAGATAATACAGTTTAATATGCGAGCTTTCATAGACATTATCGTATCAGGATACATGGTAATTAATCTGCATAAATCATAATATGCATCATCAATCTTTTCATTAAATAATTTATTAGTAGCTTTTTGAAAAATTTGAAGTGCTTTTTTCTCTATATTTTCATCCATAATTTAATGTAATAAATCTCCTTTAGCTCTTTTATGTTGCTGACTTTGTACAAACAGCTGCTCATTATGCATTGAAGCAGGCCTTGCACGATATTTTGCCCATTGCCTGAGCTTTTCTATATCTTCAGTCATAGTTCTTGAAAGAGGTACAGTAGCCTGAATGCTTTTGACAAGATGATTTAATTTAAGTTCAGAATTAGTATCGAAAGCATCAAACATAGCAGCTATAACTATTTGCTCAATTTCAGCCCCACTATAACCATCTGTTCGCTGTGCCAGTACCTGTATATTTGAACCCGCAGCTTCAGGATGGCCATATTTTTTTAACTGTATATCAAATATTATTTCTCTTTCTTTTAAACTGGGTAGATCAACAAAGAATATTTCATCAAATCTACCTTTTCTTAAGAATTCAGGTGGTAACGATGTAATATCATTGGCTGTTGCAATTACAAACACAGGGGATGTTTTTTCTTGAAGCCAGGTAATAAATGTACCAAAGACTCTTGATGTCGTACCTCCATCAGAAGAACCTGAACTTTTTACCCCTGCAAATGCTTTTTCAACTTCATCTATCCAGAGTATACAGGGTGCAACAGATTCAGAAATTTTTATTACATTTCTAATATTTTCTTCTGAAGATCCCATATAACTGCTAAATACACGACCTACATCTAGGCGCAAAAGCGGCATGTTCCATATCGATGCCATTGCTTTTGAACATAAACTTTTTCCACAACCCTGAACACCAAGAAGCAATACGCCTTTGGGTGATGGCAAACCAAATTGCTTTGCCTTAAAGCTAAAAGCTTTCGATCTTTTGACTAACCATTCTTTTAATATTTCCAGACCACCTATCTCATCAATCTTTTCAGTCACCGGGCAATATTCAAGTATGCCTGTTTTTCTTATATGTTGTTGTTTTTCAAATAACACTTCCTGAACATCATCTTCATCCAGGGTTTTATCTTTTACTATCGCTTTTGCAAATACATTTTCTGCCTCATTAAGTGTTAAACCTAACGCTGCTTTTAATAGCTGCTCTTTGACTTCTGGATTAATGTTTATTTGTATATTAGGATTAGCTTCAACACTCCTGATTATTTCATCCAGCTTTTTTTCAAGTTCAGGCAATGATGGAAATGGAAAATCTACAACTGTTACTTCTTTATTTAATTCATCTGGTATATTAAACTTAGTTGACAGTATTAATATATTTTTATAGCTCTTTCTTGCTGCTGCATAAACATCTCTTAATTTCCTTACTACTTTATGATCTTCAAAAAAAGGATTTATATCTTTTAAAACATAAATTGCTATTTCATCAGTCTTAATAATATGATCTAAAGTTTGCATAAGATCCATAGATTCATCAAATGCTGCAGCTCCTAACATTCCTAAACCTGTTGTTGAA
>JBFMGH010000490.1:0-2843 GCA_040752795.1 Cyanobacteriota bacterium | reverse complement strand
TTGAACTGTATAACGATCTCCCTTAGCAAGTGTTCTACCTTTTAACCACATAATACTGAAAATAAATACGACTAAAGAAAGAATAGTTAATAATCCAACTTTAGCTGCAGGAGATATTTTCATTTTATAAACCTTTCTTGATGGCTTTTGTTTTCAAAATTAATTATTTACCATAGAAAAATATTATCAAAAGCAAAATGATCAGACTAATAAATAATTTATCATTATTACAAATGTGAAGTAATTGAGAACAAATTTTCGTTAGGTTACAATTAAAAAAATATTTGCTGGCTTAAAGTTCAAGAGGAATTGAAATATTTTCTGTTTATATCAATTAAAAAGAATACGCCTTCTCTCTTTAAGTGTCGTTATACTAATTAGTTTAATAATGCTCAATTGTTATTCGCCGGTTTATTCTTCTGAAGAGCTGAGGGACTATTTTATTAATTTATCTGATGACAAGCTTTACGGTGGTTTGTCTGAAATGGAAAACTATTATTATGGGCATGATTATGAAACAAATACAATTAAAGACCGCCTAAGTCGTTTAGAAAAAACTGTCTTTAAATACAAAAGGCATCGTTTATCTTATGGACAAAGGTTTGAAGATTTATATAGATTATACAAATCCAAAAAAACCCCGTTTTATTCAAAAACTCAACACACCGAAACCCTATCAAACAGCCAAATGTCTCTGCTATGCCTGATGGAAAACAGATTGTTTAATGGGGAAAAAAATGATATACCCCTTGAGCAAAGAATCAATGATCTGGAAATGGCTATATTAGGCTCATCTGTTCCAGGCACACTGGATGAAAGATTTACTTATCTCAGTAAAAATACACCAATAAGTATTAAAGGCATAAAAGTATCACAAAATGGTGTTGTAGTTGCAGCAGTAAAACCAGATCATAAACCTGTACCGATTCCTGAATCTCCTTATAAAAGAGTTTATACCCCTTTAGAAATAGATTATGACCAGGAATCTGGAGACTATTTTAGTTATGTAGCCCAAAATTCTTCCGGCGAAATATTAAGATGGAAAGATTTTCCTGTATACGTTTTTATTAATTCAAATAATCCTGACGAAATAAACATTTCTAAACTGGCTATAAGCTACTGGCAAAGCAAAGTTCCCTTATATCAAACATCTAATTATCAAACTGCAGACATCTTAATAGACTGGGCTTCAAAAGGTGATTATATTACAGTACCCATTATTTCAAGAGAATCACAAAATAAACAAATAAAAATATTAATTAACATGCTTGGCCCCAAAGAAGAAGAACCCCAAAAAGATTTGCTAGTATTCTTAATGCACCAAATGGGGCATTCTATAGGCTTATGGGGACACAGTGATGACCCTAAAGATATAATGTTTCCTATAGGAAAAAAAGGGCTTAATGATATAAATATTAAAAATAAAAATACTTATTTTTATCAACCCGTACTTTTCAGGGTCAAAAAGCCGATTATTACTCAAAAAGATTTAAATACCTTATTCCGTGTATATCAAAACCCTACGTCAATAGAAAAAATTGTTAAACTTTGGTGATCAATATCACCTTGATATAGTGACAGAAGTTACAGACTCAATCCTTTAATCTCTCTATAATAATAGTATAGATAAATTAACACAGGTAGATTAAAGGGGAGTAGATAAAATGTTAGAACTGTTCATATTACAAAAACAAACTAAAAATAGACACAATTATGATGTAGACATGACCAAATTATCAGAAGATGAAGAATCTGTTAGAACAGAAACTTTTGAACTACTATTTTCAACTATAAGATCATACCCTCAAGGTATTAATTTAACCGCAATGGCATAGAATATTAATCTTCAACTAATTTGCAATAGTAGCAATAATTATATTTGATAATCTAATTATGAATTAACTCATATATAACAATGTTTTTGATAATACAAAAGCCTACTAGTATTTGCTAGTAGGCTTTTCTCGGACCGACTGGATTTGAACCAGCGACCCCTACTACCCCAAAGTAGTACGCTACCAAGCTGCGCCACGGCCCGATATAAATTGTCTATATTAAATAATATAAGATATTTTCTACACTTTCAAGCTATTTTAAACTTTATTTATTTCAATATAAAAAAGTAAGTGAGCTCTGTATAACTGATGTTTTATAAAATATCAGAGATCAGCAGCCAGGGAAGAGAAGGCCCAAAAGTTCACCACGCAGGCCTTTTGGGCCTGGTGCTATTTCTTTGCTACCTTGAGAATTTATTTAGTTATGCATTCTTCAAAAAAAACCTAGTGATATTATTAGTGAATTTACAAACCCTTGTCTTAGCCCAGCAACAACTGACTAGTCATTTGCCCAATTGATAATTTAAATAATCAATCTTTTAAACGTCCTTTAAATAAGAGCTTACAACATTTACTTATTCTGAAAAATTAAACATCTTTTTTATATCTTCTATCATATTGCTGAACATGTTAAACACTTGAGATCTATTTAATTTTGTCGGATGTGGTGTACCATTCGTAACTGCAACATATTCACCACTTTTAAGATCTAGATCTTGAAATTTTACTCTTTTACCATCTTTTGCAATAATTAAATCATCTGGATTATAGCCTTCACTACACTTTACCCAAGGATTTAAATTACTTTGTTGCTTCGGAGCCCCATAAGCAATTTCTCTATTGGGTGTAGCATAATTTATGGAATATACTTGATACATCATTTCATTTCTGGCAGGATCAACCGCAGCTCCAACAAAAATATCCGGTTTGGTTTTTGGGCCAATAAATTCAGTGGATTCATCCACATTTTCTTTTTTACTTAATACCCTACAAACTGTTGTGGCAGCA
>JBFMGH010000489.1:10502-11241 GCA_040752795.1 Cyanobacteriota bacterium | reverse complement strand
AGTTTTTATATTAAAATGCGTAACTCCTGTTATAAAGAACAATCACCGATAGAATTTCTTGAAAAACATTATTTTACTGTGGATGACAGAACAGGCAATATTTCTGCAATTCAAAACTATCTTCAATATTACTCTATGGGAACTTACCTTCAAGGTATTTATAAATATTCAGAAAACATTGGCATATCAAAGATAACTTTAACTGATTCAGATAAAGTAGTAAGGGGCTTACAGTTATTGTATAAGTTCTATGATAATTATATATTTAGTCTCCCCCTAGCTGTAGCATATAAAGTTTCAGGCTCTAACGAACCGATAATACTGGATAAATATTCATTGAGGTTTGATAATAAAAATATTCCTCTTAGAAAAGATTTAACTTATTTAATAAATTGGAGGAGTAAAGCAAAAATAACTGAAGATGATCTTAAAAACGGAATAAATGTTCCGGGAGGTTATGTATATAAGTCTATATCATTTATAAATGTTTTCTGGGCAGCCTTCTTTAGTGACCCTGATAATAAGGTAAAGATGGATAAAAACCCTATTAACCCTGATATTTTTAAAGATAAAATTGTTTTAATAGCAAAAGTAGAGCTAACTAATAAAGATGATATTCATAGTGTTCCATATTCAGGCAGAATTTCAGGAGTAGAAATATTAGCTGCTTCTATAGATAATCTTTTGAATGATAAAAGTTTCTTAAAACAGGTTTCACCACTGGTTAATAGTTTAGTAA
>JBFMGH010000489.1:0-10492 GCA_040752795.1 Cyanobacteriota bacterium | reverse complement strand
ATACTATTATGCTTATCAATAATATTTATATTTTTAATTTATCCATTAGGAACTTCTTATAATCTCAATGTTTATTATTGTTTATCTTTAATAATTACTTACATAGTTCTGAATTTATTTCTTTTTACCAGTTATTCAATCTGGTTAGATATTGTAAGCCCAGTATTTTCTTCTAGCGTAACAATAGTATTAGTTGTAGCTGTTAGTTTACTGGTTGAAAAAGGTAAAAGATCCCTTGTAGAAGAAACATTTTCGAGATATGTATCACCTCAAGTTTATAATAAACTTATATCAGAGTATAAAAGTGTAGATTTAACTGCATATAGGCAGAGAATAACAGTATTATTTAGTGATATTAGAGGTTTTACACCATTTGCAGAAGATCTAACGCCAGAAGAAGTCTCCAGATATTTGAATGAATATTTTACTGAAATGGTAGATATAATACTCAAACATGATGGAACAATAGATAAATTTATGGG
The DNA here is from genome assembly GCA_040752795.1 of Cyanobacteriota bacterium. Classification (GTDB taxonomy): domain Bacteria; phylum Cyanobacteriota; class Vampirovibrionia; order JBFMGH01; family JBFMGH01; genus JBFMGH01. The sequence continues at coordinate 10,010 of JBFMGH010000489.1, read as the reverse complement.
AGACGCTATAATGGCATTTTTTGGAGCTCCTGTATATTCTAAAGACCATGCTTTTCAGGGTGTTAAAGCAGCAATAGAAATGATGGAAATGCTTGACACATTAAATGAAAAGTGGTCCAGGCAGGGTAGACGTATGATCAATATTGGCATTGGGCTGAATACAGGTAGTGCATTAATAGGAAATTTTGGTTCTCCCAGGTTAATGGATTATACAGTAATTGGTGATACGGTTAATTTAGCATCCCGGTTAGAATCTCTAAATAAGGAAGAAAACACAAATATACTCATAAGTGCCTTTACATATCAAGAGGTTAAAGAGATGGTAAAGGTAAGAATAATCGGGCCCAAAAGGGTAAAAGGAAAATCAGAATCAGTGATTGTGTATGAAGTCCTTAGTTTAAATGATGGACAATAACACAAATGTAGAATATTTTTAGATTGTATTATGATTGTATGCTGGTATTTTGAATAACTTCCGGGTATATTTATAATGAACAAATAAATAAAATAGACTTCAGAAAATAAAGGGTTCGGGTGTTATGCCCGCCTTCGGCGGGCATAACACCCTTGAAATTTCTAGTTATGTCCCATTATTTCTTGTGTTTACTATAGTAGCTAAATAAAACAGCTTTTTTAACCATTGCTTACTGATAACCGGCTTCTAAAATTTTTAATGTAATAGGTATCTTTTGTATTAAAATTAATGTTAAATTTTAAATATTTATAACAGGTAAAAGAGTTGTTAAGTGGAAGTAATATCAAATAACTACACTGTGCTTATTCTTAGCAGTTAAAAATAAAATTGTTAAGATTCTCTTTATATTTAATATATTTTATTAAATTCATGATGAATTTTTGTCGATAAAAAAAATAATGTAGCAAGGAAGGATTATGTTGGGTATGTTCAATAAAAAAAGATGCACTCTGGGTGCAAACTTAGTGGAATATATTTTACCAGCAGCATTATTAGGGTTAGTAATAGGGCTGGGGGTATATAAAATGTATCAGGATGGTAGTATTGCCAACTATATAATTGCCTCAATGGGTGATAATATTGTAGCTGATGGCTCTAGTTCAGCAATAACAACAACTGTTGCAGAAGATGCTAATGAAGAAACTAATGAAGAAGCTGACCCCGAAGAAGAAACAGAACCTACTGCAACTATGGACTGTGGTTCAGGAAGTTGTACAATTCATTTTGGTGCCTATACATTAAATGGAGTGCCAGAAAGTTTTAAAGATTCAGCTCTTGGTTCAGCTTCTAATGCCAGCAATATAAGTGATCAGTTAGCCGTGTATTTAAAAGACATTATAGATCAAATGGTGGCCGCAGGAGAGCCAGAAGAAGTTACAGATCCACTTAGCAGGCTTGCGATTAAATTTGGGCTTGACCCTGATGATGTAGGACTTGGTAGTGAACCTGAATATATGAATTTTTCTCAATTTGCTGGTTACCAATATGCACTTGAATATTTAGTTAGTGGTAATGATCCTGATGGCAGAATTAGCCTTAGTGGTGTAGTTGATGGAGTATCAGTATATCAGGATTCTCGTACGGGACGTCAGTTTTCTGATAGTCTTCTTGATCTTAATGGCGTTGATGGCGTTATGGATAAATTGGATCAAGTCAATGGTGATGTGGACGACCGTTTGGCTACTTTTCTTAGCGCATGTGATACAGCAGCATCATTAAACGGTAAAGATTATGAACCAGTAAAGGGTTTAATTTCTTATTTAGCTTCTCAGGGCAAAGATATTAATGCTCAATTTGTTGACCAGATAACAGATTCAGGTGAAGTAACAACACTTGATTTAAATATAGATGATATAAAAGCAAATGTTGCCAGTTCTATGGAAGATTTTACTGCAGCTAGCATTGTTGCAGCTGCCAATGGCGGTTAGAGAAAAAATAGTTTATACTATAAAGGTAGGGTTGAAAAACAAAGGTTATTTTTATGTTTAAAGATTTCAGAAAAAAAGTTGGCAGTGGATTAGTAGATTATATTTTACCTACGGCATTAGTAGGTCTTGTGCTGGGGCTTGCCCTTTACAAGATTTATGATGATAAGTCACTGAACAAGTTTATTGAAGGTTCAATGGATGCCAATGTTGATTCAAATGGCACTCTGATAATAGAATAGGTTTTGTTAATTGATAAATAAAAAAGCTGGTTTTAAAACCAGCTTTTTTATTGTTTATTCCAGACCTTTTTCGTCAGGTTTAATATCTTTCATTGTTATAGAGACATTTTTATCAAACACATTAATGCGTTTGATGTCTTCTTCGTCTAACAGGCTATAGTCAATGAGGTTGTGATCAATTGGGGCAAAGGTTAAGCATTCAATTTCATGCCAACCTTTAGAGGCTTTTTCAGGGTCGTGGTGTTTTCTAACAGTAACCAGATTCTCGAATCTGACGCCGCCCCAGTCTTCAATATATATTCCGGGTTCAACCGAGAACACCATACCTTCTTTCAGTTTGTTTTCACCACTTTCGCCAGAAGTTATATTTGGAGGTGATTCATGCACTCCAATACCTACGCCATGGCCAACGGAGTGCCCGAAGTCATAGCCCAGTTTTTTAATAGGTTCTCTGGTTATTTTATCAAGATACTGCCCATTAGCACCAGGCGGCAATTCTGCCATAGCACCTCTGAGAGCACCTTTTAAAACTGCAGTATATATTTCACGTTTCTTTTTAAGGTCATCCTGATCTTTTTCTTCGAGTTTTTTAACGCCGAATTCACCACCGGCCAACCAGCTACGTGTTAAGTCTGTGGCATAGCCAGCGGCATAATATCCACCGGTATCGAGCAAAATTAATTCACCCGGAATAATAATTTTATTCGGGTCACCGTTGCTATAGTGAACGATGGCTCCATTAGGGCCGGAGCCCGGTATAACTTCAAAGCTGAGTGCATAAGCCCCATGGTTTAGATGGGCTTCTCTGGTTTTATTTTCAAGGTCTTTTTCAGAAATTTTTTCGCCTTTGCGAATCTTTTCATTAATATATTCAATAACATCTGCTACAGCTCTATCGGCACGATTCATACCGTCTTTCATGCTTGCCAGCTCAACAGGATTTTTAATGGCTCTCATCTGGGCAACGGGGTTTTTGCTGAGTTCTTTAATTTCAATATCTTTTTCGGCTAGTTCCTGAAGTTTCATGTAAGTTTGATAATTTGTAGCCCCTTTAGAATAAGCAATAACAGGTTTTTTATCAAAAGAACAGGCGACTTTTTCTAAGGTATCTAGAAAAGCTTCTTCGGGTTTAAATATTACATTATCTTTAAGGCTTTCTACAATTTCTTCAGATACTTTTGAAGGATCACAGAAAATATAAAGTTTATTGTCAGCTACAAAGCCTCTGGCTTTAATAGATGCATTATAATCAATATCTGCGCCTCTAAGGTTAGAGAGGTATGCAATATCAAATAAGTCACTTAAAATAATAATATCTGTATTTTCTTTATCTAATTCTTCTTTAAGTCTTGATAATTTTGATTCTGTTGTTTCTCCAACAAGTTCAACAGGAATTTGTTTTACAGGTGCGATTTTAGAAGGAGGCTTTCCTCCTCTAACTTCATCTATAAGATTACTTTCAGTAGGAACTAGTTTAACTTTTATACCCTGCTCTTTAATTTTTGATTCAAGTAGTTTATAAAGAGAAACGCTGAATTTAGCAGGGTCAAAGCCTACGGTTATAGGCTGATCCTTAGAAAGTCTCTTTAAAACCTTTAACATTCTTTGATAGCTATATTCAGATTTTGCTAAAGGGTTACCTTTTTTATCTAGACCAATTTTTTCAACGTTATAATATTTAGGGTTAACTTCTTTAGGAGCCTGCGTATGGTATCTACTATCTACCATAAGGATGGCTTTATTATCGGTGATTATAATATCACCAGCAGAACCTGTAAAATCACTTATATAAATTCTCTGACTCTGGTTTTTGTCTACAGTTTCGTTCAAGTATTCATCTGTAGATCTTACAATGAGTCCATCAAGGTTTGAGTCTTTCATAAGTTGTCTGAGTGCAGAAAGTTTAGCACCAACATCTGTTTTTATGTGATCTTCCATGGGTTTTATACTTTCAGTTTTGCCTCTAAAGGCAAGGTATTTGCCATAGTTATTTAAGGCTTCAAGGTGATCACTAACTTTAGGTTTATTCATTAAAAAAGTTTTTGGGCTACCTTGAAAGCTGTTTTTATTTAAACTTTTGAATGGTTTGTTAGTTTCTACCGGGTAAATCTTCATTTAAATAACCTTCTAATAAATCATTGATGAAAAACTTTCTCTTATAAAATGCCGTAAATAATATTTGGTGCATTTTAGAGATCGTTTTTTAAAAAATATTAAAAAAAGTTTACCTTGGTGTAATGAATAACAAAAAAAATTTCTTATTTTAAAATTAAGATTATGAGTTAAAAGCTTGAACAACAAGCATTAAACTTCAGGATGGTTTTTAAATAATTATGAAATGAAGTAATTTTAAAAATGATTGTGTAATATTTTGTGAATTTCTTTAATAAAACTTATGTATAACTGTGTAAATGCTCAATAAAATTTGGCAACCAAAGACCCCATGTCATAAAATAACTACTTTGCAGACCTTTAAGGTCTTTGCAGCTTGGCTTTTTAATCAATGATCATTTTATATAAAAGGAGTTCTGTTGAGGTCTCATAATAGACATGACAGGTATGTATTTCCTTAGAAGTTGTATTTATAACTGTTTTTATATTAAAATTTTTTCATTAATGTTTAACATTTAGAGGTGATAATTGTGACTATTACTTTTCAGGAAATAGTAGATAAGCTAAATAAATATTGGGCAGATTATGGATGTGTAATTCAGTATCCGCTGGATATGGAAAAGGGTGCCTCTACAATGAACCCTGCAACTTTTTTAAGGGTTCTTGGGCCAGAGCCATGGGATGTGGCATGTATAGACCCTTGTAGAAGGCCAACAGATGGACGTTACGGAGAGAATCCTAACAGGTTACAGCATTATTTTCAATATCAGGTAATATTGAAACCATCACCTCCTGACTCTCAGAAAGTATATCTTGATAGTTTAACAGCATTAGGAATAGATCTCAATAAACATGATGTTAGATTTGTTGAAGATAACTGGGAGTCTCCAACTTTAGGTGCCTGGGGAGTAGGCTGGGAAGTATGGCTTGATGGAATGGAGATTACACAATTTACATATTTTCAGCAGGCAGGTGGCCTTGATGTTAAACCTGTGGCTCTTGAATTAACTTATGGCATAGAACGTATAGCTATGTATCTTCAGGATGTTGAAAATGTGTATGATGTTAAGTGGAATGATAAAGTTACTTATGGAGATATATACCATCAAAATGAAGTAGAACAGTCAAAATATAACTTTGAAATGTCTACGCCAGAAATAATTTTTAAGTTATTTGACTTATATATGCAAGAAGCTAATAATCAAATAGAAAATGAGCTTGTATTACCAGCATATGAGTATATATTAAGGTGTTCACATTCATTTAACTTACTTGATGCAAGAGGTGTAATAAGTAAAGATGAAAGAACCAACTATATTAACCGTATAAGAAGACTGGCCGAAAAAGTAGCTAAATTATATGTTCAACAACGTGAAGAGATGGGTTATCCATTAATGAAGAAGGAAAAAATAACACTATGACAGCGATCTTTTTAAATGGCTGGATAGGTGTAATAGTTTGGCTAATAGTTGCAGGAGCTTTTATAGTTTTTGAAACATTTACACCTTCTTTTTTCCTGATATGGTTTGCAGGTGGAGCCATAATAGCTGGTATTTTATCATTATTTGGTGTGGGAGAAGTGATTCAAATAGCTGTATTTATAATTACATCTTTAACTTTGCTGGCATTTGCAAGGCCAATAGTAAAAAAGTTTGTTTACAATGACCAACCCTCCAAGCCGTCAAATGTTTATAGCTTAATTGGAGTAAAAGCCATAGTTTTAAAACCTGTTAATCAAATGAATGGTAAAGTGAAAATAATGAATACTGGTGAAGTTTGGAGTGCGTACACTTATGAGCATTTTGAACCAATAGAAGAGAATGAACAGGTAATGATTGAAAAAATAGATGGTGCTAAATTAATTGTGGTACCTAAATCTTCATATAAACCAACAAATAATTAGAGGATAATTAAATGCCTTTATTTGCTAGAGTCTCTGAAGGTGAAGTAGGAATAATAGAAAGACATGGTAAATACCATAAAACGGTTTTTCCCGGGAAGATTTATTTTCTTGTGCCAGCTATTGATGCTTTATTTGTTTATAATTTGAAACCTAAAACATATGATTTGCCAAAGATATCCATTTTATTAAAAGATTCTTTTACCATAGATATAAATATTAAAATGAAATATAAAATAATGGAACCATATAAAGCCAGATATGATGTCGAAAATAAAGATTTAGAACATTCAATAGAAAGACTAATAATTAAAACAATGAGTTCTCAATTATCTGAAGTAACTTTAGAAGATGCTGTTGCATCGGTTCCAGAATTGACCGAAAAAATTACAAAACAGGTAGGAAATATTTCAAAGCATTGGGGTTTTAAACTTATATTTGTTGAAATACTTAATCTTAAAAAGAGTTTTCTTGCAGAGCAGGAAAGAGATAAACTTTATGATGTTTATAAAAATGAACGTGGAAAGTTTATGTCTGAAAAGGTAGATTCTAAAGATGCATCAAAAGTAATTCATTCAGAAGAAGGCATTGCTGATGTGCCTGATTATGAACATCTTACAGATATTATTGAAGCTCCTAACGTTGGTGTTATGTCAGAGAAAATTAATCAAAAAATAGAAGAATTGGAAGCAAATCTAGATATTTCTGAAGATAGTGAAATAAAAGACCTTCAATTACAGCAGCTTGAAATTTATAAAGAACATCAGAAAGAAATGCTTAAGCTTCACGAAAAAGATCTTGTCAAACAAAATGAGGAGCTTATGTATGAAATATCAAAAATGGCTAAAAAGCAAGAAGAACTTCTCAAAAAACAACAAGAATTAGTTTTAAGACAGACAGAACTTGAAAAATCAAAAAAACAACTTGAAGAAACTGAGAAAAAAGAACTGGAAAATACAAATGTAATACTTCAACAACTTGCAGAAAAAGATTCTTTAACTAATTTATTCAATCGTAGGTGTTTTGATGATGAAATAGTACAACGCTTTGAGATAGCAAAAAATGATAAACAACCAATATCGGTAGTATTAATAGATATTGATCATTTTAAACAGATTAATGACACATATGGTCACCTGGCCGGAGATGAAGCATTAAAGCTATTAGGTAAGATACTGACAAATTTTGTCAGTGAATATGATTTTGTTTGCCGTTATGGTGGGGAAGAATTTGCCATAATACACCAGCCTTTATCGCTTAAAGAAGTTTTTGATTTTGTAGAAACTATAAGAAAAAGAATTGAAATGGGATCTTTTATGTACAAAAAAAAGACTATAAATCTAACGATAAGTGCAGGCATAGCTATTATGACACCTGAAATGAATTTAACTTATAAGCAACTGGTTGAGAATGCAGATAAAGCACTTTATAAAGCAAAGAATGATGGCCGTAATAAGACAATTATCTTTGGTAAGAGTTGATCTTAATGTATTATCTCTAGTCTTAAAAAATTTTCAGGTTGTCCCGAAAAGTGTTTGTATTGAAAATTGATATAAGGGTCTCTATCGAATTTTCTAAAAATTTGTGCTACTTTCTGAAATCATAAGATTTTAAGTTATTCATAACCCCCAAGCTATTAACATCTGGTATAATTCATTTTATTGGTAATATAATTTGTTATACAAAATCTATTTTTATAATCAGATAACCAGTTACAAAATGAAAAAAGATATTATTTTAAATCCATCATGTTCTGAATTAGTAACCTTTTTAGGTATAATTAGTCCTGAAGAAGTCAGGCAAGTGCTTATTGATATATGTAATAAGTTTGATTATAGGGTTAAATTGATACCTTCTGCTTTTGACCCTCTTAATAACCCCGGAATAGCAATTGACATAACAAGATTAGGTGTTAGTAGAGATGTTAAGGTTATTACATACGGAGGGTTATTAATTGATCCATTCAACACAAATCTTGATAAAGCATTTAATGAAAGATTAATTTCTTATGCATATTATAATAAGCATAAAGCCGACCAGCAAAAACTGAGAAACCTTGTATCTTTTGTCTCTAACATAACCATAGATAAGGATCAAATAATAAAAATGGTGTTGATAGATAGATGCAATGCCTATGTAGAGATACAATTTCAGGCCTGTAATGGATATAATGACACAGTAGGGCTTTCTTTACAGGCCAGCGAAAGCAGTTCTGTATCAGAATTTCCATTATTGGGAAATGTGTATTTATTGAATCCAGCTAAATATAAATATATGACATTTGAAGATGGATCAACATCTGATTTTGAGCAATGGTTAAGATATAGAATATCTCATACAGATAAAGAAGCTGAGGAATGGCTCAAAAAGAAAAACTATGAAGAGTATTATATAAAAGATTTTAGTTTTGAACCAGATGAAAACTGATATATTAGAAGTATTAAGTGTTCATACAACAAATAAATGCTCTGTAGGTTGTCCATTTTGTTATCTGGATAAATCTAATTTATCTGAAGAAAAACCGCATGAATGGTGGATAGAGTTTTTTAAATCTATTGATAATGTAAAACAAATTGCTCTTGCCTGGAATGATCAGGATATCAAAGAAATATCAGAGTATATTAAACTGGTTAATCTTAAAGATATAATAATAAATCTTACTTCTAATCCTAAAAATATAAGTGAATATAATGCAAAAATATTATCTGCTTCCGGAATAACAATGGTTAGCCTTTCTGTTGACAGATTTAAGTGTCAGAATATTAACGATGTAAAAGAAAAAATAGAAATTCTAAAACTTGAAAATATTTTAACCGGTATAAATTTGCTACTAGATAATGATATTGTTCTTAATTTAGAGGCTGTTGTTCAAAGGTTATTGAATATGGGCGCTGATATAGTTTATGCCTTACACCCAAAACCCAATACATTAGATGTTACATTGGAGACTTTATCTTCTCAATTAATGAGTTGCAGCTTTTTATTTGCAAATAGATTTGCAGTAGACGAGTCTAGTAAGCTTAGAATAGGTAAAAGCCTTACATGTAAAAGAGGTAATGAATTGCTTTCTGTTAATTCTTGTGGTGAAATTTGTTTATGTTCTTTTGATAAGCCATATAAATTATATACAGGTAAAATAGTACCTGTAGAAACTATAACAAATCAGTGTCCATTTTTATAAACAGAACGAAGGTTAAAAAGATATTATCATTTTTGAAAATACAGGTTTAATTTTTAAGCATCGCCCCTAGTATTAAGAAATGTAAAGATTGATTTTATCCTTAATGCTTTTATGGATTTGTATATACAAAATATATACAATGTATATATGCAGTAAAACTCATAGTCAATAATTCCCTGAATATTAAATGGTCAAAAATCTTGTGTTTTGTGCTTTTCTTAAAAACAATTTAGAGACATATTATTTTTTGTGTATATCAAATTTTTTTAAAACAGAAAGCTTTCTACAAAGAAAATTTTTGCTGAAACCCTTTATTAATTAAAGATTTCAGCCAAATCTGTCGATATTAAGAGTGTAACCTAATAAATCTGCAATATGAATAACTTAACTCTGCGGAGGAATAACGTAAATGGGATTAGCAGCATCACAAGCAAGATTTCTGGCCCTGACAGCTCGAAAGAGTGACCTGGAACTAACTGGTCAGCAAATTAACCAGTCCAGGATGCAAATAGCGAGTGCAGCAAATGAATTATATAATAATGCAGCGAGTATGGATCCAGAATCTCCCGAGTTTCAACAAACACAACAAAGAATCAACGCACTTCAAGAGCTTGATGTGGCATTAGAATTACAGCTCAGAAGGGTAGATACTCAGCAACAGGCGGTTCAAACTGAG
>JBFMGH010000488.1:0-3333 GCA_040752795.1 Cyanobacteriota bacterium | reverse complement strand
TAACTCTGTTAATTTTAATGATAATGCTTTAAATATCATAGAACAAACCAATACCATATCACCTGAAGATATTGAAACACTGGGAAATAATCCTAATAACAGAATATCTATTCACAAGCCTTCTGGAAAGTTTATTACAATTAATCCACACGGTAATGATATTAAAATTTTAGCCAGTTCTACTACTAATAAGACTAATAGTAACCCTGAACCTATTAATCCCAAACAATATTCCTCATATAAACCAAAGAAACCACCTTTTAATACAACAAATGGAGAAACAAACGATTCCATACTTTCTCCTGATAATGAAGAAATTATTGCCAGTATTCCTCCAGACTTACCCCCTCAAGACAATTCAAATACCCAATTAACCACAAAGACAAATAATATTAGCCCCCAAATAGCTCCAGATAATATTTCACCAGATATACCAAAAACATTACCAAAACTTGAAAGACCAGAAGAATCAGATAATCAATTCTTAAATCAAAATGATTATGACGATTTAATGAGAATTGCAATATCTCTTGAATCTGAAAATAAACTAGAAGATTCTTTACAAAAGTATTCTCAAGCAATTAATGTAAGCCCTGAACGCTATGAAGCTTATAGCGCGAAAGGAGATGTTTATTTAAAATTAAAAGAGTATGATCAGGCTATCGATTGTTTTGAAGCTTCTTTAAAAATAAAAGAGGATCAGGTTAAAACAATATTCAATCTTGCTATTACTTATAATAAAAAAGAAGAGTACCTTAAAGCTATTTCTAATTTTGAAAAAGTCATTAGCTTAAGCCCTGAAAATTTTGAAGCTGTCTACAATTTAGCAAATATTTACTTTGCTGTTAAAGATTATAAAAGAGCTTCAACTTATTATAATCAATGTATAGCTCTTTCTCAAAAGAGTAAAAATAAAATTGAATTATCAAGAATTAGATATAATTTAGCAAATACTTATAAAGCTCTGAACGAGCCTGAAAATGCTATCAAAGAATACAAAGAGGCCATAAAACTGTTTGCTGAATTTGCAGATGCTCATTATAACCTGGCCGCAACTTATATTGATACTGGCAAAATGGATAAAGCAATAGAAGAATTTAAAGAATACATTAAATATACACCATCAGAAAAGGAAAAAGAAAGAGTTCAAAGTATTATTGATCAATTAAAATAAGATTTATACAGGTCGCCAATTAACGAAATTATCGAAAAAAACTACTGCTATACTTCTCTAATAAATTAATTTATCAATTAGTACGCTTTTATCACAAATAGCCAGAAGACAGGCCTGAACGAAAACCTTGTTTTTTTTAATATTGAATCTTTTTCAATCATTTTTATCGATTTAAATTCATTTTCAGTAAAAAAATTATTATTAAAATTCATTATTTGTTGCCAGTCATCGATATAATCTTTTTCTAATTGACTAAAATCAAACATTGATAACGATGCACCATATTTTGTATTTAAATTTGGTTCATTAAAAAGTGCAACCAGCTTTCTAGCAACAAATGGATCACCACCAGATGACTTTATAAATTCGATATAAAAGTCTTTTTTCCTTGCCAGAGAATCAGGATATTCTATTATAGCTTCTGAATCAATTTCTGCCAGTGAGATATATGCACCACCTGGTTTTAAAAGTCTTTTTATTTCCTGAGCAAATTTATTTATATCATTAATCCAAACCCAAAGCCAGGAGGTTGTAATTAAATCAAAACTTTCATCTTGAAAAGGCAAATTCAAAGCATCTGAACAAATAAAGGTTATATCTGGATATTTAAACTTTAATAATTCTATTTTTTCAGGACTTTTATCTACACCCGTAACGTTATTTTTAGACCTTTTGCTAAGTTCATTTGTAATAATTCCTGATCCACAACCTATATCAAGAATTTGTTCTCTAACTCTAAGATTGGCCTTGCGAAAAAGCTGGTTACGTAAATCTTTGAGCCAATCAGCCTGACGCCTCATCTGTTTATCGAAAATATCGAAATTTTCCATTTTTATTGACCACCAGCCAGCGGACACCCTCCTCCGCAAATTGGAAGCTGGTCACATTTTTTACACTCAGTTGAAGTATATTCATAATTTCTAAGGCTATTAAGAATCTGGTGTTCCCAAATAAATTTCCAATCATCTTTAAGCAGGTTACCTAAAGGGTAATAATAACTTTGGCAGGGAATTACATCACCATTTGGTTCGATACACAAGTTATGTTTGCCAGCTGAACATTGCTTTAGGCCAACACCAATTTCAATCGGGTTTAATTCACAATATTTTGTAGGTGAATACCATATAAAATTCATATCAAGCTCTTCTGCCAGAATTCTTATATTATCCACGGCAGAAACCATATCATCGATTTTAATAGCTTTCTCAAATGTTTTTCCTCCCCCTGCCTCGATTATTGCATTACAGGCAAAGGTTACCAGTCCTAAGTTTCTTAAGAAATGGATCATATCGTTTATTGATTGCAAGTTATCATAAGTTATTGTTGTATTTGTAATAACAGGTATACCAGCTTCCAAACAATTCTTGATTGCCTGAACTGTTTCATCATAACTATCAGAGCCTGTCATTTTATTATGTATATCTTTATTAGAAGACTCCAATGTTATTTGAACATGATCAAGCCCGGCTTTTATTAAAATTTCAAGATATTCCTTGTCAGCAAGTCTTCTTCCATTGGTAATTAATCCGGTTACCATGCCCCTATCCTCAGCATAATTTATCAGGTCAACAAGATCTTCTCTTAAAGTTGCTTCCCCTCCGGTAAATGTTATCTGTGGAACAGTTTTATTCCAGAGAATATCAATTATTTTTTTCCATTCATCGGTTGATATTTCATTAAATTCTCTGGGTCTTTCTACATAACAATGATTACAATTATTATTACACCTGTATGTTAAAGCCAGATCGACCCTATAAGGTGCTTTTGTTTTAAGATTATATGGTGGTACATAGCTTAACTGAAACCCTGTATTCTCAAGATTAGGTTTATCATTGGCTAAATCATTAATAAATTCAAAGAATTTATTTAAATCAGATTTTAACGTAATCTCTTTAACGTGATATCTTGATTTTAACTTTTTAACAATCTGATCATCACCGAGTCCTTCAATAATATATCTTGCCATTTCTGTTGCAGTTTTATTCAAATGAACTACTTTAGAAGCATTTACAATTAGTGTCCCTTCTTGATCATTGCCAATTCTTAAATGTAACCTGATATATTCATCAGACTCAGGATTATCTAAGCGGGAATGATAAAAACCTGATTCTATAGGTTTAGGTGGAGTAAAAAACTCTTTGATTTTTTCAACAAGACCA
>JBFMGH010000487.1:0-9306 GCA_040752795.1 Cyanobacteriota bacterium | reverse complement strand
GCTGGTGGTAATATTGACTTCAATTCAACTGATTCTAATGTATATATGTATAATGCAATTCTTGAAGCTCAAAATATTGACTTAACAGGTAGGTATATTCGTACTGATGGTTATCAGAATGATACAGGGTTGCATGATACACAGCTTATAGCATCAAATAATGTAACTATTAACCCTGAAAGAGAACTTGAATTTGAAGAAACGTCAATTTATGCTGGTAATTTATTAACAATTAACGGTGGCGATATAGATCAATATGGAATAATATTTGTACCTGCAAAAGGTACTATTGAAGCAGGTAGTTTATCATCAGATTTTCTAGTTCAAAATGGTGATATGAATATTATTTCTACTGATGAAGATGCTGATGAAATCAGAATAGGAAACCTTGATCATATCTATATTGGTGGAAATCCATTAAATATATCTAATTTATATCTTCAATCTAAGTATAGTATAGAGTTTGACGGTGATATAACTGTATCTGGAGATATTACAGCCCAGGCAGGTTATAGGGTACAGGTTAATTCAGATGCTTATCTTACAGCGGGTAACGATATAAACCTACTTTCTGATCAATATGTAAGAATTTATCAAGATGCAAATCTTCTTGCATACAATAATGTCACAATTGACCCTACAAGAAAGCTTGATATGTATGGTGGCACAATTAATGCCAGTAACCAGTTAACAATTAACACTGGTAATCTATTAGATTACGGTGTCAGATTTACGCCTGATAGTGAATCAATACATGCTGATAGCCTTGTTTCAGACTTTATGACTCCTGGTACATTACTTGATCTATATAGCAATAACCAGATTTATATAGGAAACCTTGACCATATTTATATTGGTGGTGCTCCAATTGGTTTCACAGGTTTAAATTTAGAATCAAATAACTATGTATATCTTAGTGGAGATGTAACAGTTCCTGGAACAGTGTATATTTCAGGAAGAAATTCTTCTACAATTGTAGACAATGCTAATATTAATGCCGGAGAAGATGTGATTCTTGGCAGTGATAATGGAAATAGATATATTAATTCTAATGCAACAGTGCACGCTGATAGAGATGTTATATTTGACGGTTTTGGTTATGGTGATTCTTATATTTATTCAGGTGCAAATGTTTCTGCTGGTAGAAATGTAGAACTTAATTCTGTTAATTATTCATACATTTATCAGAATGCCAGAGTTACTGCTGATGGAAGTATCTTAATTCAAAACAATACTACAAATAACTGGGGTGAACTTACAGTTAGAGAAGGAGCTTATTTAGAGGCTGGTCAGGATATACAATTTAACAACACATCTGGTTATGGATTTTCACGTGTTTATTCAGATACCCAACTTATTGCAGGTAATGATATTATAATGCTGGGTTATGGAGTTAGTTTAAATGATAATTCATCTCTAGAAGCTAACAATGTAACATTAGATCCATCAGGAACTTTAAGGGTTCAAAATGCTTCAATTTATGCAAATAATATATTAACCCTGAATGGTGGAGATATACAAAATAATGGTTTATATTTCTATCCTGCGGCAGGTACTATAGAAGCTGGTAGCCTTATTTCTGACTTTTTAACTCCAAATGCACCACTTGAAATTCTAAATGCAGAAAATGCTTTAATGATTGGTAACCTAGATCACATATTTATCGGTGGTAATCCTCTAGGTATAACGGATCTTAATTTAAGTACACTGAGTTCTACTTTATATTTAAGAGGGGATATTACTGTTCCGGGTAATATAAATCTGAATACATATAATGGTGAAATATATGTTTACCAGAATGCAAACATTATTGCTGGTAATGATATTAACTTTAACTCTTCACATGATCTACGAATTTATCAAGATTCATTCTTGAGAGCCAATAATAATATGATTCTTGATGCAGGTAGATTTTTTGATCTAAGACAAAGTACTCTTCAAGTTGTTAATAATTTAACAATGAATGTTGACCTTGGGTTATTGAATCAGGTAGGTATTGAATTCAGGCCAGATTCAATACAGGCAGGTAGCTTAACTTCTAACTTCCTTGCTCAAAATGCACCTTTAAATCTAAATTCAACTTATTTCTTTGATCAATGGAATGGAGCAGCTGTTAGTTTATCTAATCTTGACGATGTAATTATTGGAGGTGCTCCGCTTAATCCAACTAATATTAATATTAGTGGTTATACAGATGTTTATTTCTATGGTGGTATTTCAACACCTGGAAACATCGATGTTATTGGTGCTAGAAATATTCGTTTGTTTGGTGACAATAGAGCTGATAATGTTTGGGGATATGGTGACTACTTGCCTACAACAAGCTATGTTGGAAGTCTGGTAGCTGAAAATATGTATTTTGATCCATCCAGACAACTTCATGTAGATGGTGTTAACCTTCAGGTAAATAACTTATTAACCTTAAATTCTGGTGATTATGAGAATAATGGAATCGTATTTAGACCTTATGAAATAAATGCTGGTAGTTTAAGTTCTGATTTCTTGAATCAGAACGGAAGCTTTAATTTAAGTTCAGAAAACCAACCAGTTTATGTTGGTAATCTAAATAATATATTTGTTGGTGGCGCTCCATTAAACCCAACTGAAATCAATCTTAATGCAACAAATAATGAAGTATATCTTGCTGGTGATGTAATGACCTTTGGAAATATAAATTTAACTGGTAGTGATGTTTATATTATAAATACTAACTTTATACTTCCTGGTGATGATGTAGAGCTGGCAAATACAATTTATGGAAATAATATTACTGCTGATCCTTCAAGATATTTATATGTAAATAAAACTAATATTACAGCAATGAATCAATTAACAGTTAATGCGGCTAATGAAGGTTTTGGTTATGGCATATTCTTTGTGCCAGATCAAGTCACAGCAGGAAGCTTAAATTCTGATTTCCTTGCTCAGAATGCACCATTAAACATAGTATATAATGATAATGATAATCCAGATGCCAGTATAGGTAATCTTGATCATATTATGATAGGTGGTAGTCCTCTTAATCCTAGTGAAATAAATATTCTCAACTTTGATTTACTTGGTTTCTATGGTGATAATAGTACACCGGGTGATATCAACCTTGTTGGTAATACTATTAAGATTGATAGTATTTCACCAGATGGTCTTGCTGGTGGTGGTCAACAACCTGGAGTTCAAATAATTGATCAAACACCTGTTGACCCTGAATATACATTTGATAATACAATAATATCTAATATTAATGCTAATAATATGACAATTAATCCTGAATATAGCTTGTTCCTGAATAATGTAGATATGAATATTGCTAATCTGTTAACTGTAAATGGTGGAGATATAGATGAAAATGGTCTGTATTTCGTACCAAATTCAATTCAGGCAGGCAGTCTTGATTCTGATTTCCTTACACAGGATGGACCGCTTTATATAAATGTAACAGGTGAAGGTGGTCAACAGCAGAACAATGGAGGTTTTGACCCTCAAGAAGATGGCAATAATGCAAATGTTGCCATTGGCAATCTTGATCATATTATTATTGGCGGTAATACACTCAATCCTTCTAATATATTTATTAATACCGGTGGTTATGTCTATCTGGTAGGTGATAACTCTACACCGGGCGAACTTAATTTAACCGGTTACAGTGTAAACCTTATTGTTAATTCCTTAACAACTGCAGGATGGCAACAGGGAGATGTAACCATTAATGGTACATATGTTGATATAGATGGCACATTAAGAGCTTACGGTGATAATGAAAATAGATACTTAAAAGTTAATTCTGATGGTTCAATTGATCCAACAAGCAATATTAATGCAATAATAAACGCAGGTAATGTTGAAGTTGCTGATACCATAGCCGGTAGGGGTGCTAATGTTACTATTAATGGTGAAGTCACAGGTTATGGTGAAATTGAAGTCTTTGAAGGCACAAGAAGTATTCAGATAATAAATGATTCAACATATAATCTATTACTAAATTCTTTAGCTGTTAATACAGCACTGAGTTCAACCATTGATATTAACGGTACAGATGTTAGATCTGATTATGGAAATATTTCTGTACTCTTTGATAATAACTTTACAGGTAATATTGAGGTTGATAATAATTCTAATTCTGATATTTTACTGGCAAATAATATTATAAATAGTATTGGTTTAGTTGATATTGCCAATACAGGTGGAAGTATATTTAATTACACAGCGATTCCAACAATAACAGCTATTGATCTTAATTTAGCTGCAGGTGGGGCAATTGGTGCTAATGGTGATGTAATAAATATTGATCTAGTTGCCTGCACACTTAATGCAAATGCTAATGACGACATATTTATCACTGAACTTGACGGAGATCTTTATGTAGAAACCATAGAATCTGCTGGTGGAACTGTTGGATTAGTAGCAAATAATGGATCCATATTAAATGTAGGAATAGATGGATTCAATATAATAGCTAATGACGTATTACTTGATGGTAACATTATAGATCTAAATGTAGATATAAACGATACGCTATCAATTAATGGAGAAACAGTATATATCTGGGGTAGCGTAGGTGGTGGTATATCAGCAAATGTAGCGGATATAATTCTTACAAACGTAACTGATACATATGTAAATTCTATAATAGCAACCAACACAGCAGAAATAATTTCAGAAATTGGAAGTATCTACAATAACATGCCGGGTGGAACAAATATTTCTGCCCAGCAGATAGCACTTTCTGCATTACAGGGCCAAATAGGTACAGCAGAAGAAGCTTTAATAACAGATCTAACAGCCAGTGAGTTGTCAGCAATAGCCCTGGGTGACATCTATATTACTGAAATTGATGGTGATATGGGCGTAAATGAAATATATTCTTATGGCGGAGATGTTAATTTAACCACAGAAAATGGTAGCATTCTTGATGTATCAACAACAGAAGATCCAAATATCATTGCATATAATGTTTTACTTGAGGCTAATAACGGTTCTATAGGAACAGATACAGATGATTTGAATATTGATCTAGTTGCCTGCACACTTAATGCAAATGCTAATGACGACATATTTATCACTGAACTTGACGGAGATCTTTATGTAGAAACCATAGAATCTGCTGGTGGAACTGTTGGATTAGTAGCAAATAATGGATCCATATTAAATGTAGGAATAG
Source organism: Cyanobacteriota bacterium (assembly GCA_040752795.1). Lineage (GTDB taxonomy): Bacteria > Cyanobacteriota > Vampirovibrionia > JBFMGH01 > JBFMGH01 > JBFMGH01. Next base: position 4,148 of record JBFMGH010000487.1, on the reverse strand, counting down.
ATGGATTCAATATAATAGCTAATGACGTATTACTTGATGGTAACATTATAGATCTAAATGTAGATATAAACGATACGCTATCAATTAATGGAGAAACAGTATATATCTGGGGTAGCGTAGGTGGTGGTATATCAGCAAATGTAGCGGATATAATTCTTACAAACGTAACTGATACATATGTAAATTCTATAATAGCAACCAACACAGCAGAAATAATTTCAGAAATTGGAAGTATCTACAATAACATGCCGGGTGGAACAAATATTTCTGCCCAGCAGATAGCACTTTCTGCATTACAGGGCCAAATAGGTACAGCAGAAGAAGCTTTAATAACAGATCTAACAGCCAGTGAGTTGTCAGCAATAGCCCTGGGTGACATCTATATTACTGAAATTGATGGTGATATGGGCGTAAATGAAATATATTCTTATGGCGGAGATGTTAATTTAACCACAGAAAATGGTAGCATTCTTGATGTATCAACAACAGAAGATCCAAATATCATTGCATATAATGTTTTACTTGAGGCTAATAACGGTTCTATAGGAACAGATACAGATGATTTGAATATTAATTTATTATCAAGTCAGTTAGATGCTTATGCAGATGGTGATATATATGTTACTGAAGAAGATGGAGATGTTGATGTAGGTGTTGTTGAATCTGCTGGTGGAACTGTAAAACTTGTAGCAAATAATGGTTCATTATATGGTGTTGATTCAGAAGAATATAATGTAATAGCTGATAATGCAATTCTTTATGCTGATGAAATAGCATTGGCATTTGATGTATTTAATACTACAGAAATCAATGGTTTATATGCTGATATAACAGGTAATACTGGAGTATTGGATGTTATTACTGAATTTGGAATAAATGCTGAGAATATATTTGCAGATAATGCATACTTATATACAAATGGTGATATAGCATTTGCTGGAACTGTTGGTGGTTACTTTAATGCTTCAGGAGCAAATGTAGATGTGTTAGGTAATATTGGCGGTATAATAAACATAATATCTGAAGAATTATTATTAGCCAACTTTGGTAATGCATATCTTGGAACTATTGAGGCTGCTGGTAATGCTCAAATAATGTCTATAACAGGTAATATATTAAATGGAAACGGTTCTAGCCCTAATGTAATTGCTCAAAATATTCAATTTGTTGCACCGGAAGGACAGATTGGAGAAGTTGATAATTTCTTGACAATTGATTTATTAGCCAGTCAGCTTGATGCAGTTGCGATTGGGGATATTTTCATATCAGAAATTCTTGGTGATATGGAGCTAGGAACTATAGAGTCAATTGAAGGAAATGTAACTCTTCGAACAGAAAATGGCAGTATAGTAAGTGTTCTTGAAGATGATTCAATACCAAATATTGTTGCTCATAATATTGATCTTCAGGCTAATAATGGTTCGATAGGTTCAGCAATTGACGATGTTTTAATTGATATAACTGAGTGTTCACTTAATGCATATGCTGATCAGGATATTTATGTAACTGAATTTGATGGTGATTTAGGATTAAGCATTATTGATGCAGGTAATGGTACAGTGAATCTGAAAACACTTAACGGTAGCATTCTAGATGATATGGCTGGTGAAGAAGCAAATATTATTGCTCAAAATATTCAATTAACTGCTACAAATGGTTCTATTGGAACTGCTCAGGATGATATAAATGTTGATTTAACAGCAAGTACTTTAGGAGCTACTGCTACTAATAGTATTTATATAACTGAAAACTCTGGAAATGTTAAAGTTAATAAGCTACAGTCAACACTTGGCGATGTAATACTTAAACTCTTAAATGGTTCTGTGTCAAGTAATATCGGAACAAATGAAAATATTATCGCTAACAATACAAAGGTTTCTGCTAAGGATATTAGTCTGAATTTTAATATTAAGAAAGATACAACTCTTAATTCAACTGGTAATGTTAATATAACAGGTAAAACAGGTAATTTAACCTCTGCAAATACTGGTAATTTTACATATACAAATATTGATGCTAATAATTTGAACATAAATTCAGGTGGAAACTTAACATTGCAACAGGGTAATATTAAAGGAACCTCAAACTTAACATCAGGCAGAAATATTAATGTTAATGCATCTTTAGATGGAATGGTTAATGCTAGCGGTAATAATATATACGTATTTGATACACAGGGAAATCTTATTGTTGGAATGATGAGAGCACCTAATGGTAATATAACTCTCACTGATAATAGAGGTTCGATTTTAAGTGGTAATAGTAGTGTCACGAACCTTGTAGCTAATAGTATTGATTTAACAGCATTATTTGACATAGGAAGTGCTTCACAATACTTGAAAGCTGAAGTATCAGGGCTCTTAATTGCCAGATATGGAAATAATGTATACTTGATAGTAAATGGTGAGGTTTATGGTGATATTAATCCTCCAGAACCAACTCCAGAGCCAATTATTCCAGATAGCGAGTTTATAGACGAAATTGGTAAAGATATTAATCAAATTAATAACTCTGTGTTAAATGTTAATCCTGTTAGTACTACTGATCCAAATTATGATCCAGACTATTATGTAGTTCTTGCTGACCCTTCAATGTATCTTGATGATGCCTATATTAATGTTGTGACAATGATTCTTAATAAAGCTGTTAAAGTTTACCAAAAAGCACTGAGTGAAAATATGTCTGAAGAACAAGCATTGCAAATGGCAGCAGCAGTTCTGCAAGATGCAAATATTAACCCTGAAATCGCTAAGAAACTTTTGAAACGTAAACTAATTGAAATGAATATGGAATATGTAAAAATTCTCAGACAATTATCAAATAATCAATAGAACGTTTTGTAATAATATTAAAAGCCAGCATTTGCTGGCTTTTTTAATGAGTAAGTTTAGCTATATATACTATTCCACATAAATAATGAATCTATCTTAAAAGTAAATCAAAGCCAGTTGCATAAAAACTAACTTTTTATGGCCTTATTATATAAGCTTTCTTTGGCACAATTCCAATTAATTTTCTTGTATATAACTACTAGTGGATAATAATACCAGTGTTAATAGCTAGATTGCTGGCTATTCGTTACTTTGCATTAAGAATAAGTAGTTATGCAAGATACTGCCTAGGAGCCATTCAAGAATTAAATGAGCTTTTATTTTATATTTGTGTGATAATTGATCCATGGAAATATTTCTCATAAGACATACCAGTGTTGATATAAATAAAGAAATCTGTTACGGTTTTTCAGATGTGAAATTAGCGGATAATTATAAAGAAGATTTTAAAAAGCTTAAGAAGAAATTAAAACCTATAAACCCTTCTATAGTTTATTCTAGTCCTTTAATAAGGTGCAGCATGCTGGCTGATTATTTAAGTGATACGAACTATATTAAAGATAATCGTTTAAAAGAGCTAAATTTTGGCGATTGGGAAATGAAAAACTGGTATGAAATTGAACAGGACGAGCTTGATAAATGGATTAAAGAATTTGTAAATTATAGATGTCCTGAAGGTGAAACCTTTGTAGAACTTTTTGAGAGAGCAAAAGAATTTTATCAGGAAATAATTACTAAAGACTTTGAAAAGGTTTATATCATTACACATGGTGGTGTGATAAGATCTATTGTTGCTTTAATACTTGAAATACCTTTAAAAAATGCTCCATCTATTCAGATAGATTTTGGGAGTATTTCAAAAATATCAATTAATAAAGAAGTTGTAAATCTTTCATATCTTAATAAATAGCAATATCCGGATAGTATAAATATAAAACCATTAAGATGTGCTTAAAATCTAATTTTTCCTTTTGAATTTTACTTCTTAAATTACAGGTTGCAAAATTTAAGTATCTTAATCCGGATTATTCGCAAATCAGGAATCAGCAAAGACTCTCTTCTTCTGAGAACTATTATAGAGACCTCTGCATAACTAATGTTTTATAAAATATCAAGGAACAGTGGTTAACTAGGGGAGGGTTTAAAAGGCCCGCGTAGCTGGCCTTTTAAACCCGACACTATTTCTTTGCTACCTTAGCTTTTTTGTGAATATATTCACTTATGCACAAGTCTTTTTTTAGGTATACTTATCCTTGAAAGTAATCTATAGATTCCAGATTATAGAGGCAGGGTGTTTTTGCCTGCGCAGCAGGCAAA
>JBFMGH010000486.1:0-2529 GCA_040752795.1 Cyanobacteriota bacterium | reverse complement strand
AAATTTACAGGTATGAGAAGGCGTTTTCAGATTATTGGGGAACATAAAAACGCAAAAATTGTTGATGATTATGCTCATCACCCTACAGAAATTGAAGCAACACTTAAAACTGCTCGAAATATCATAAGCTCACAGGGAGAAGGTCGTATAATAGCAGTGTTTCAGCCACATCGCTACTCGAGGTTTTCAACATTCTGGAACGATTTTAAACAATGTTTTACTAATGCTGATGAGCTTTATGTATGTGATGTATATTCTGCTAGTGAAAAACCTGTAGAAAATGTAAATTCTGAAAATTTTGCAAGGGAAATTGATCACAAAATGGCCTGTTACGTAAAAGGCAACTTAGAAGAAGTTGCTGAAAAAGTTTATCCAAATATTAAACCTTATGATATTGTATTAACCCTTGGGGCCGGTAATATTACAAAATTAGGTAATATATTAATAGAAAAGATTAATACAAAATAGTAATATGACTTTGATAATGACTGCCAAATATTATGACAATGAAATTATAGACAAATATACAACCTTTCGTATTGGTGGAAAAGCTAAAAGATTGTATATACCATACTCTAAAAACGACCTGTTAGAGATAGTTAGGTCATTAAACTACCAGGAAGATAACCCGATTATTCTGGGATGGGGTTCAAATGTTCTTGTTTCTTCTAAAGGGTATGAAGGTACAGTTATTGTCACAAAAAATCTAAACAAAGTAGAACATATTGAAAAAAATGTTGTGTATGCTGATGCAGGAATAACATCACCAAAACTGTCAAAATTTTGCCTTGAGAAATGTTTAAGTGGCCTTGAATTTTTAATAGGCATACCAGGAACTCTTGGTGGTGCAATATATATGAATTCATCAGCAAATGGTCAATGTATTAAAGATGCTATAGTTGAAGCAGAGATTCTAGATGTAAATTTAAAAGTTATAAAAGTTTTTAATAAAGATGAACTGGGTTTAAGTTATAGAAAATCAGGCATTAATCCAAAGAAACAATATATTGTTTCAGCAAAATTTGCACTTACAGAACTTGATAGCATTACTATAAAAGAAAAAATGGATAACAACTTAAACTTTAGAAAATTAAAACAACCCAGAGGCTTAAATGCAGGTAGCATTTTCAAGAATCCAGAAGATAACTCAGGAGTAGCGGCAGGTTATTTATTAGATAAAGTAGGCGCCAAAGGTATGAAAGAAGGAGGTGCTATAGTATCTGAAATTCATGCAAACTTCATTGAGAATTTCAATAACGCCACATCTCTTGACGTAAGCCGGTTAATGCTAAGAATGCATAAAGAAGTCTTTGAAAAAACCGGATACAAATTATATCCTGAAATTGAGTTTATTGGTGAACAAACGGAAGAAGAAGAAAAGATATGGAAAATTTTAAAAGCACAATAGATAAAAACACTAAAGTAGGTGTTTTAAATGGTGGTCTTTCATCTGAAAGAGAAGTATCACTTAGATCGGGTAAAAATTGTTATGACGCATTAAAGCGTCTCGGTTACAAAAATACTATACTTATAGATGTTCAAAAAGACATCGGTAGTGTTTTAGCAAAAGAACAAATTGATATAGCCTTTTTAGCACTGCATGGAACCTATGGAGAAGATGGCTGTATTCAGGGATTACTGGAAATTCTCGACATCCCTTATACAGGATCAGGCGTTCTGGCGAGCGCATTAGCAATGAATAAATCAGCAAGCAAAAGTATATTTAAAGCTCATGGCATACCAGTACTCCCATCAGTAAGCTATTCTACTACTGAAGTTCATAATGGTATAAAAAGAAAACTTAAAGGAATCAAATTAAGATATCCTGTAATGGTTAAACCAATGTCAGACGGTTCAAGTGTTGGCATGACAAAGGTTAACGAAGAAAATAACTTATATGATGCTGTAATGGTAGCTGGGAAATATAAAGATGGAATACTAATAGAAGAGTTTTTAAAAGGTAAACAGATTACTATAGGTGTTCTTGATATTAATAAGGAGACTGTAGCAACACCAATTCTTGAACTAAGAACAAAAACCGAGTGGTATGATTATACAGCTAAATACACTGAAGGCCTGACAGAGTTTATTTTACCAGCTGAAATTGATGAAGAAACAACTAAATTGGCTCAAGAATATGCAATTAAAGCTCATAAATCATTGGGCTGCAGAGGTGTAAGCAGGCCAGATTTTATTATAGCAGAAGATAATACACCATATCTTCTTGAGATTAACACATTACCAGGAATGACAAATCTAAGTGATTTACCTGCTCAAGCCAAAGTTATGGGCATTAATTATGATACACTTGTGGATATTCTGTTACATAGTTCATTATTATGAATAAAAAAGTTGTAAAGGCAAAAAGAAAAAAGCGCAAGGCTACACCTGAAGAACTAAGCGTTTTAAAGGAGCAACAAAAACTTCTTTATTTACGTCAGCGCAGGAAAGCTAAAAAACGCCAGCTTCAATTATTAAGAATCAAGTCCCTTATCAAGCTTGGAAGCGTTATATTTATATTACTTTTTG
>JBFMGH010000485.1:0-2930 GCA_040752795.1 Cyanobacteriota bacterium | reverse complement strand
AAGCACCACTTCATTTTGTCTTCTTCAACAACTCTCTCGCCGCCTTAATTAGGCGCTTTTTTTATATTTTTAAATGTTTCTGAACTGATATTAGACTTCCTGAAGAACCTACAATCAACCCCATTGCTAATATTGCTAATACAACTATATTCATGCTTAACTGGGGAGGTGTTGCTCCAAAATAACTATATGCTTTTACTATATAACTCTGTAAAATATAAAGTGGTATAAGGGCTAATATAGATCCTGATATGCCATAAAAGCTACCCTGTAATAAATATGGGATCTTTATAAACCAGCTACCCACTCCCATCATGCTCATAATTTCTATTTCTCTGCTACATGACTGAATTAACAACTGTATTGTATTACTAATAATAAATAAAGTCAGGCTACCAAGCAATACAATAAGTAATATAGTCACAAAAGTAGTTGCACTGGCCAGTTTTCTCATATGTTTTGCAATTGCTTCCGGGTAATTAACGCTTTCAACTCCATCCATTTTTTTTAGTTTTTCAACAGTAGATTGAATTAATTCTGACTTTATAACTCTTATATGCAGTGTATCTGGCAACGGATTAGTCATATCCATAACAGTAAATTGTTTTTTAATATCATTCCATGCTTCTTCTTTTGTTTTTAACGATATATCTTTGATCTCAGGAATCAATTTTGCTTGTTCTAGAAACTTTGCCGAATCAGTATCATCTTGCAAATATACTGATATTTGAAGATTAGCCCCAAGCTGTTTTACTATTGTATCTATTGCTATTGTGAGCCTGAACATACATCCAAATATACTTAATATTGCGGCCATTGTAGTAATAATAACCCAGTTCATCCAGTTTGCTCTTTTAATACTATTTAATGTTTCAATAATTATTCTTAAAAATATTCTTACTTCAGTTCCCATAAAAGCCTCAATTTATTCAAAATCGTATGTTCCATCATACATATCACTAACAATTTTTCCACCATCAAGATAAATAACTCTTTTTCTCATCTGATTAACAATAATTTTATCGTGAGTTGATACCAAAACAGTTATACCTCTCTGGTTAATTTGATCTAGCAAAGTCATTATATCGCTAGAAGTTTCAGGGTCAAGATTACCTGTTGGCTCATCAGCAATTAGAAGGGGGGGGCCATTTACAATAGCTCTGGCAATACCAACTCTTTGCTGTTCTCCACCCGAGAGTTCTTCAGGTGTAGATTTTCTTTTATCCAAAAGGCCCACTACCTTAAGGGCCATTAATACTCGTTTTTCTACCTCAGAAGGGCTCATCCCAAGGGCTCTTATAACATAGGCAACATTATCAAAACATGATTGCTTTGACAATAACTTAAAGTCCTGAAATACTATTCCCATTCTTCTTCTTAAATGGGGTATTTCTGACTTCCTTATCCTGGAGACATCAATTCTACCAACATACACATTGCCCGTAGTAGGTAATTCTTCTCTGTAAAGAAGCCTCATTATAGTTGATTTACCAGCCCCCGAAGGGCCAACGAGAAAAGCAAACTCACCTTTTTGTATATGAAGGTTTATATCTTTAATAGCTGCCACAGGTCCATAATATTTTGATATTGCTTGTAATTTAATCATTTAACTATTTCTGCACCTCTGTTTTTATTTTAATTTTCAAATCTCTCAATAATTTTTAGTTCTAACATTTTAAATTCAGATATAAATCTACTATCAAATCAATTAAACAAAGCCATTTTTATAGATAATAATGATCTTAATGAATCAAATAACAATTGAATTGTGTAATATGGCAATGCAAATAGAATTCTTTTAGCTCTAAATGGCTCTTTAACTAATCTATATAACCATTCGATCTTAAGAGTTCTGAAAAAGGCTGGTGCCCTTTTTACTTTACCAGACCAAACATCAAAACTTCCTCCTACACCTATGATTATTGTGTTAGGAAATAAGTTTTTATTCCTGTGTATCCATATTTCTTGCTTTGGAACTCCTAATGCAACCAGCAATAACCTGGGGGTTTTTGCGGCAATATTTTTTGCAATATTTTCTTCTTCTGTAAAATAACCATTTGCCCTGTATACAATTTTTATTCCAGGATACTTATTTTCCAGTCTTTCTTTAACAGCAAGTGATACTTCTTCTGTTGCACCTAATAATGCAATTTCTAGTTGATTTTCAGAGCAATATTCTATTGTATCTTCTGCTAATTCAATTCCTGGAACAGTATTTAGCGATTTAATACCTTTTATAATAAATGCTAATAATATTCCAGAACCATCAGGTATTACAAGTTCAGAATTATAAATAGCATTACTAAGCTCTTCGTTTTTCTGAGCATTTATTATCATTTCAGGATTAAGAGTTATAATGTGTAATTGCTTGTTATTTTTTATATTTTCTTTAACTATTTCAAGTGATCTTTCTTTATCTACTACATCAACAGGGTAACCTAATACATTAATTCTCTTTTTTTCCAGATATTCTGAAGTTTTCATAATACCCCTTTAATCACTACATTCATTTAACAATTTAACTATTTTTTCTAAATTCTGTCTAGCTAATTCAACATTCTTAAAAAAATCTATTCTATAAGTCAGTCCTGTTTTTGCTTTATTAGACCAATCATTATATTTATCATACAATTTATTCTCTCTCCATTCAGATGTTTTAATATAGCAACCATTGCACTGTTTCAATAATATTTCAACTTTTGGATCATAGCTAATTCCAAACAGCTCTACATTGGACATTAAGCCACATATAATTGCGTGAAATCTCATAGCTATCAAAGCTTTACTTTCTTTAATAATACTATAAAAGTCACTTATAGAACATTTTTTATCAATCAGCTTTATATCCAGATTTGAGTCAATTCCAGATAAAATATTTGAAAAATCCTGACATATACTAATGTCTTGTTCATATTGCAACGGCATAATAA
>JBFMGH010000484.1:0-7341 GCA_040752795.1 Cyanobacteriota bacterium | reverse complement strand
ATAGTAAACGCATGAAATTATGAGACATAACTGGAAATCATGAGGGTGTTATGCCCGCCTTCGGCGGGCATAACACCCGAACCCTTTATTTTCTGAAGTCTATTTTATTTATGCGTTCATTATATTAGGTTTTTTATACAAATTTTATTGTTTAATTTTGATATTTTTTTAAGATAATATTTTGTTTAAGATAATATAAATTTACAGATTGTGCTTCCGATAAACATAAAAATATTTGTTAAAATCAGAAATAATAAATAATCACTTCTTGTTGTCAGTTTCTTATTTTAGAGTATTAAACTAATAAAAATATCAATTAAGAGGTTATCTTATGAAAACTTTTATTTTTGCACCAGCAACATATAATCTTGCAGAAGTCACACGTATGATAGAAATTGCAAAAGCCTGCCGGGATAAGTATAATTGTATTTTTATTGGTTATGGTGGTGATTATGAAAATATTATTGAAGAAAACAACTTTGAATATATAAAAATGGAACCAAGACTTACTCCGGAGAAAATAGAACATCTTTATAAAATTGATAAAGGAGAAAAAGAAGGCGAATTATTTTCTAAAGAAGAAATTCTTGTAAGAGTTAACAATGAAATTGCACTTTATGCAAAGCTTAAACCGTCAGGAATCGTTTCAGGCTTTTGCCTGAGTGTTTATTTGTCTTCAAAGGTTGCTAAAATACCTTTAATATCTGTTATGCAATCAACGTGGACTAGAGAATATTTTAGTAAAGGTTTAGGTACCTGGCCTGATATTCTGGATTTCTCTTTATTAAGGTTTATTCCAGAAGGAACACTTAATGAAATAGGAAGTAAATCATTTCTATTTTTAACTAAATTATTTATTATTTCTTTCAATAAAGCTGCTAAAGAATTGGGCATTAAAAAATTTAGAGATCTGGCAGATTTTTTATCAGGGGATATTGTTTTACTTGCTGAACCTGAAGGCTTCTCAGAAATTACAAGTAAGGATCTTCCTTCAAATCACTATTTTATTGGTCCTCTTATAGGTCGTCTTGATAGTGAAATGCCTGATGAGGTTTTGAATATACCAGGAGATCTACCCGTAATTTACTTTGCAATGGGTAGTTCCGGAACGCCTGAAATAATTGCTAAAATTATTGAAGGCTTTAAAGATAAACCTTATCGTGTTATTTCGCCAGTTAAATCACTTGTGGAAAAGTTGAATGTGAAAGTTCCTGATAATGTCATAATAACCGATTGGTTACCAGCTCATAAAGTTAATCCTATGGCGAATTTGTCATTGATTCATGGAGGGGTCGGTACAGTTATGACGGCATGTTTGTCAGGAACACCTATTGTTGGTGTTGCTATGCAGCCTGAGCAGGAGGCTAATCTGGAATGCCTTGTTAGAAAAGGGTTTGCCATTAGAATTAAAAAGAAACAGGTTACTCCTGAATCTATTTTTAGTGCTATTGACAGAATGATAGATAATAAAGAAGCTATTAGAAAAGCTAAAGAATTTCAAAAGATTATGGAACAGTGGGATGATCTTTCTAATATCGTTGATATATTTGATTATTAACTTTATAAAATTCTGTTATTATAATTAAACATTAAGGAAAACTAAATGATATCTGATGAAGAAAAATACTGGAGCAATTTTGCAGCTAATTATGATAAAGATGTATTATTTATGTTTGGAGAAAAAATCCATGATGAGGTCAGAAAAAAACTTAATATAGAATCTGACCTAAATAAAACTGTTGAATTTGGTTGTGGAACAGGTATATATACAAGAGAAATAGCTAAAAATGCTACAGAAATTTATGCTACTGATCTTTCTGAGGAAATGATTAAGGTTGCAAAAGTTCAGTTAAAAGATCTTGAAAATGTTCAAATTCAAAAAGAAGACTGCCAGCAAACAAGTTTTATAGATAATACTTTTGATTCTATAATAATGACAAATGTTTTTATGCTCCTTCCGGAACCTCAAAGGTCTATTGAAGAAAATAGTAGAATACTTAAGGAAGGTGGAAAGCTTATTATAATTTGTTATACAATTGCTGGATTAAGCTTATTCGGAATTATTAGAGTTTTGTTTAGAATAATTAAAACAACAAAAAAGCCACCCCAAAATATCAAACTATATACACCTGCTAAATTAACTCAATATATTGAAAAATTTAATTTTACAGTGCAGGAAGCTACATTATTAAAAGGGAATATGAATGCCGTTTATTTAAAAGCATTTAAAAATTCATAACTTATTAATGATTACAATTGAAAAATATACATGTTTATTATTTATACATTTCCAGCATAGATTTTAATGCTTCAGTGCTATCCCATTTGTCAAAATGGAGTTCAATAAAAGCTAGACCATTGTAATTTCTGGCCTCTTTTAAAGCTTTTTCTAGCTCAAGTTCTGTCTTTACTTCAATGTTATAACTGTTACCAAAAATTTCAGGAAGTTTATGATATTTCCAGGGTTGAATATCATTATAAGGGCCGTCATGAATATATCTTTCTATGGTGTAGCCATCATTATTAACAAGAAAAATTATAGGATTAAGCCCTTCTTTTATCATTGTAGATACTTCTTGAGCTGTCATCTGAAAAGCTCCATCGCCTATGAAAGCTATTGTTCTTCTATTTGGGGCTGCTTTGGCTGCACCAAGTGTTGCACCTACGCTGTATCCTATAGAGCAATAATAAGATTGATCAATAAAAATAACACCTTCAGGCATTAACATTTGTGATATGCCAAATAAAGCTGTGCCAACATCTGCTATTACTATGTCATTTTTCTGAATAAAACATGTCATTCTTTCAAAAAATCTTTTAATAGAAAGCTTTTTATCTTTCTGTATTTCAAATGGTTCAATTCTGCAGCTATAATAAGATTTTATGGCAGGTTTAACGTCATATTTTTTAAGACTACCTTCAGGTAACCTTTCAAATAATTTTTCAATAAAACTTTTAAGGCTGATCTGAGTGTAAATTTTTCCACCAAAAGAAACTTTTCCACGGCTGGCGATAATTAGTTGTTCTTTAGATAATTTAGCAGTATTCCAGCCGAGGTTAGCGTCAGTCATAAGAGTTCCAAGACATAATACGCTGCAAGAGTTTTCAATTCTTTCTTTGACATAGTCAAGACTAAAGGCGCCTTCATAATAGCCTATAAATTGAGGGTGCTCTTCAGAGGATACACTTTTATCCAGAACCATTGTTGCAAATGGATACCCGGATTTTTCTATAAGCTCTAAGGCCCTATCATGTAAACAGTATTTGTTTACTTCAGAGCCCAGTAAAATAGCTGGATTTTGGCAGTTAGTTAGCCATTTGACGGTTTTTTCAACCAGCTCATTAAGTTTTTCAGGTTCATCACAATATGGTTGGGGAATTTCAAATTCTCCGGGTGCGTCACATTCCTGGGTGAACATGTCTACAGGTATTTCAATATAAACGGGCTTTTTATACATATAGCAACTTAGCAGTGCTTTATCAATTTGTTTTGTAGCTTCCGCAGAATCTTTTATCAGGATAGAAGATATTGTTATCTTTTCAAACATATCTCTGACTATATTATAGTCACCAAGTGTATGATGAAGCATTGAAGATCTTTCATGATGTCTGACTGCTGGCGATCCTGAAATCATTACTACGGGAACGTCTTCGGCAAAGGCCCCAGCCAGTGCATTGGCTGCACTCAGACCGCCAACAGCATAGGTAACTGCTAATGCACCAATGTTATTTATTCTTGCATAACCATCTGCTGCATAGCCAGCATTTAATTCATTGCAGGTAGAGATTAGTTTTATATTGCTTTCAATTATCTGATCTAAGAAAACAAGGTTAAAATCTCCTGGTACTCCAAATATATCTTTTAAACCTAGTTGTTCTAATCTGTATAATAAGTATTTACCTACATTCCATGTATTTTGTTCTGTCATAAATATCACCTTACTTAAAAAAATTAACTATTTTAAATTTGTATTATTAATAATTATACATGGGAATTTACTAGTCAATAATAATTCTCAATAAAGATTTAATAATTATAATTTATAAACTGCCAAATTAATACTATATAGTTTAAATAATACCAATATCGATGTAGGATTCTACTTCCTAATAGGAATATATTAATAATGAAAGAAGTTTAATAATTAATAAATAATGTAATATAAGGAGAAGTAGATTTGAATTTACCATTATCACTATTAGCAATTCTGGTTCTTCTTAAAATTTCAACAATTTATGCGCCTCTTTTAGAACAGCCTTTAAGCCTGATATTATGGCCTTTTGCAATATTTGTTCTGATTAGTGTTATTAATGATATTTTTATTAACATCAATAGAACGATTCCTACCTGTTATGAAGGCGATATTTATTGTGAAATTCAAAGAAAAATTGTTACTGAAAACCTGACCCAGCATGTTTTTTCTATTGCTTTACGAAGTATTATTGTTATTGTTACTTTTCTATGGTTTTTGATTTAAAGTCTTTAATGTTTATAAAGCTTTAGGAACTGTTTATGAATAACAAAAAGTGAAGTTATTAACTTCACTCTATTTCGGGTTGCTCTGATTGGAAAAAAAGAAGTTATATGACATTAAAGAGTAGTATTAACACCATTTATAACCAACTGATCTTTATCAGGGTCAAAGTCTGTAAGGTTATATATATTACCCTGATCACAAATTATTCTGTATTCAGGTGCGCCAGTAAAGGTTCTTGCAAACCAATTAGGTCTTTCAGTTTTGTAATTGCCATTTATATTTAATTCAATAGTATCATTACCTTTGCCAGTTGTTAGATCATATTCATTAAGTGTTCCATTTTCACGATCGATAGTAATTACATCATCACCTTTGCCGGTGTCAATGACTTGCTTGGTGTTATTAATATTGCTGGAATCGATGTAAACACCATCATTTCCTTTGCCAGCTTTGATAATATCATTACCCTGGCCGCCTATAATAAGATCATCACCATCTTCGCCCCAAATCTTATCATCACCTTCTCCGCCAAAAAGAATATCATCACCTTTGCCACCATAAATTTTATCGTTTCCGGTGCCAGCAAATACTAAATCATTTCCTTTACCGGCACAAATTTTGTCATCACCTTTACCGCCAAAAATTGTATCATCACCTTTTTTGCCATAAATTTTGTCATTTCCATCACCACCAGCTAATAAATCATTTTCATTGGTCCCTTTAATTTTATCATCACTGTCAGAGCCAATTATTGTATGGCCGTTTATGGGTGCTGATAAAGGAATAGGAGGCATGGCGACTGGCCCCGGGGTTGTTTGATTAGGAACGTAATTTGGAGCTACTTGATTATTACTATAATTTGGATTTACACAATTTGGGTTAAATGGTTGATTAAAGGCTGTTTTTGCTGTTGCACCTGCAAATGCTTCTATCGGAGATGAATAAGCAATTGCTGCGGCTTGATTATTATTTGAATTGGCTATACTGGCAGCAAATGAACCATTAGGAGTGTTAGCTGCTACTGAAGCTGCATAATTGTTTTGTGGTAAAGATTGATTATATGCAGCCTGATTTTTAGAAGCTTGAGGTTGATAAGGCTGAAATGGTTTTTGATTGTTGGGCTGATTTAATTGTTGTTGTGTTCTTACATCGTATGGATTTATATTTCTTATATCTTTATCATTTGAAGCAACTTTTAATAAATCAAACATGCTTATTGTGTTAGGGTTGTCATTGGATAAATAATTGCCTGTAGCTGCTGAAAATGTATCAAAATTATTCATTGCTTCCATTGCAAAAAATAATTGATCCATAATTCCTGAAATATCCTGAGGGTTACTTTGTCCGGAATATACATTATTCATCAGTTGACCATACTGGATAAATGCACCCTGCATTAATTCTTGTCTTGATAGACCATCATTATTAGAATCAAACTGTCTGATAAAATTTAGAGCTGAAAATGTGTTAATGCCTGTCATACTTTTACTCCTTCAAATTTTGCTTATTGGTCAACTTATTATTTTTTATAACCTGCTTAATATAAGGGCCTTACTCGTACAATAAGACTGAATTTAATTTAAAATAAGAAATCTTGTTACTAATACTGACTTAATTACTTGCAGTTAAGAGGATACTTTAATAATAAAATCTATAAACTTTTAAGTATGTTACATATTTGGAATACCTTCTGTTTAATAAAACTTTTAAAAGTGGCTGGTGAATGATTAAGACTTGCTTTCTTCTTTAATAAAAAAATTTTTCAGATTAGAATTGCTTAACGAATCATATGCTTAAAAATACAATCATTGACAGATGTCTAAAACGCAGTTATAGAAAGGCTCTTAAAATTAAGAAAAATTTTTATATTTTTTTACAAATGCTTATTTTCATACAATTTAATAAAAATAAGTATTTTCAAGTATTTATGTTCTATATATATAAATTATGATATACCATTCCCTTTAAATAATTGAAAATAACAAGTTATAAGTATGAATTCGTAATTAAGAATTGTCTCAATTATCTTGTTTGATGTTTAAATTAGCAAGAAAAAGGGAATAATAAGATCGGGTAATTATTCCTTTAACTTCTTTTTATTGTGATACTAAAGAGCAAGTGTAACCATTATAGGGATGGTTATTTATTAATGTTCCGTTGACTATAAGGTTTTACAAATGTCTTGTGATTTTACGTTTAATAACTCACTAATAAACAATTTTTATACTATTGCATCAAGTATTGATGATTATGATTCCGCTTGCTCTAATGACATAGAACAGCGTCTTAAAGAACTTGAAAAGATAGAAGAAGAATTAAGAAAGGAACTTGATAATAAATAAGAACTTTTTTGCATCTGATTACTGATTTAACTTGCTACTAGGTTAAAATAGCTGCCGGGTTATAGGCCTGGCAGTTTTTTTTATTTCAGTTAAAATCTTATTTTAATAACTTTTATATATTCTGAAATTACGAAGGTTTTTAATGAATTTAGCAAAAGAAATTTTTAAAGATATTAATTCAGCTTTTGATAAATTTTATTATTATGTTTTAAAAGTTCAATTAAAAGACTTTTTCTTATTGTTAATATTTTCTGGTCTGTTATCAGGTATAATAACCGGCTACTTTGAATATTTCGAAAGAAGTTATCTTTTTGGAAATGCTCTAAAAGGGTTTAATAAAGTTACTGCTTTTATTTTTTTTCCAATTAATTCGGCTCTTATAGGTTTGCTAATAGCATTAATGATTTTTATTATTATCTATTTTCTGTTTAAAATATTCTTTATTGCTATAAAATTTACAAAAACAAATAATGAAATTTACCCTCACAAAATAATACCTATATATTCACTTATATTATCAA
>JBFMGH010000483.1:0-5993 GCA_040752795.1 Cyanobacteriota bacterium | reverse complement strand
AAAACCGAAAATATGTTAAACACAAAACATCATTTTTATGTTTAACTAATTATAATAAGTCTGAGATGGAACGATTAAGCCTACTACAATAATATGAGTAGGCATTTTTTTATTATATAAATTTCAATAGTCACCCGGTTAATTTATGAATTTGTTAGATTTACGAAAACCTGCTTCTAATGACATATTTAATAAATACTGGATTTACACACTGTAAACCCAGATGATAGTTATCAGAAGAAAAGAGATGGTGTGTTATTGCTTGCCAGCAAGCAATAACACACCCTGCAATCTCCTCGTTAATTCATGATTTGCGAATAATCGGTGTTAAGATATTTTTGGCAGAATAATTACGTGTTTATTATTCTTTGTTTCTCTTTTAACTTTAGATGGATCAATGGGAGAATTAAATGTCATTGCCTGTCTTATTGATGAGCTGCTTATAGAGTTACCATTTTTTGAGGTAGTTTTAATTTGTAAATCAATGCTATTAGGATTCAGATCGACAATTATAGAATTTTCATCAATATTTTTCTTTTTCAAATCAATCGTTATAACATATTTATCTGGCTGTTCATCAAAATTAACTACTGAAGGAGTGGACAAATTTAAATCAATCAACCCTGAAGCAATGTTATTAGAAAATATTGAACTATTTCTGCTTATAGATTGATTACTAATCATATTCATTTGTCTTTGATGTTGATCCATAATTTGTTTCATTAATTCTAGTTCTTTGCTTGTTGACTGAGAGTTTAAATTATTTAGATTATTAGTTTGAAGGTTAATAGGGGTATCTGGTTGATTTTCAGCAACAAAAAATTTTTCACTGAAAGCATCATTTGTAGCATTCGAAGTGCTAGCAAACACTAAAATACCGGCCAATAAACCTACAAACAATATTGAAACTATTCCTAATCCTGTAGCAATAAAAATTAAAGGGTTTACTTTTTTCAATCTCTTGAACATAATAAAACCTCCGCAAGATTGTTAGATTTATATGATAAAGATGTTTCAGCCATATTTTTGTTCCGGCAAATTAATTAATATTAAATTTTCTTATATTGTAATAGTAAATAGGTTATAAGATTTCTATTCCTGTATATCTTCTTCTTCAGAGTTTACCTGAGACAAATCATTTTCGAAATCAAGTGAAACATTAACTCCAACTATATTTGATTTCCAGTGAACGTTATTTTTCTTTTCATTCTCAAAAAAGTGGGTTAATGCATCAAGAATAGCATCAGATATGTCATTAGTTTCAATTCTTTCAATTATAGAATATGGCGCATCAGTGTCTCGTTTAATAGTTTTTTCAAACAAAGGTTCTCTATATACGATACCTACATCAATAAAATCAACATTATGCATTTTTTCCAGAATATCTCTAATTTTTTTCTGTTCATCAATAATCTCTGCAATTTCATCTTCTCTAACAAAACCCAATCTAACCAATACCTCACCAATTTTATATGGTGTGTGTTTCTGATAATTAAGTGCTTCTCTGAGTTGAACAGTATTAATAACATTTTTTTGTAATAACATTGATCCAAGCTTGGTAATAAATGAGGCTTTTCTTGTCAAAACGCCATGATAATGTTTTTTCTTTTCATTAAGCCTTTTTAAATGATCCTTTGCACTAATACTGTTAATTATTGTATTTTCTTCAAGAAGCCCGAAATGCTCCATCGCCTCTGCTAGCAGTTCTTCTGGGCTTGCAGAGTATTGATTTAAAAATTTTGTATTTATTGACTCTATCTGGACAGTATTGAGTTTTTCTTCTTCATTAGACATAAAATAATTTTATGACAAAATTAATTAATTAAAAATTGTACTTCATCAGCTTAACAAAACAAATAATTTTTTCTAATCTTATTATTTAGATTTATTATTTGATAATACTTTTTTAAAAACTTTTAAAAGGATTTTATTATGCAAACAATAGATTTTACTAAATATGCGGACAAATATATAAAATTTAAGTATTACATTCTTATTGCAATAATGTGGGTTATTCTTTATTTACAATATCTGGCTGGTATGAAAATGCTCTATTTATTTTTGATTGGAATAATGATAACCATTTCTGCATTATCTTTGTATGGTTATAGGTCTCAATCTTGTTTTAATAATAAATACAGGTTATTAGAAATTAAACAAAATGAGCTTGTTTTTACCTTTGATAAACCCAAAAAGACCGAAACACATAAATTAGCTAAGATTAAAAAAGTTTATTTAACTAATGTAGTAAGAAGAGGAAAAAAACTTAACCCCTATCATTTCTTTCTCACTTTTGAGTTGAGTCAAAAAAATACCGTTAGTAGTATAGAAATTCCTACCGGGAAAGTTTTTGAATTCATTGATGATTTTAATAAATTTATTGAGTTCAATAAGCTCAACCTTGAAATTAATAATTTAAATGAGCTTGAAGAAAAGCTAGGACCAGATGTATATAAGTATTTTTACTCCCTTCATTATGGAGATAATAATACACAACTTGATTCTTAACTAGTATCTTTTATATGCAATCTTTTCTATTAATGTATTATTTATACTTGTAACAAATTTTAACTTTTTATTTATACCCTGTTAACTTTTATTCTTAAGTAGTTTTAATTATATAGACCTATTAGAGAGAAATATATTATTTAGCCACATAACATTTTATTCTGAATTTAACACACAAGAGAATCAGGCATTCACAATATTCTTAAATAATAACTTTTATGCTGATAATTAACCTTATGAGTTTATAGTATATCAGTCATTAATAATTTATTGGGGAATTACATCAATCCACAAGGGGAATTTACAAATGTTACGGGGTATATCATCAGGAAATATTAATAATCATAAGGAGTATAAGAAGAAAAGTAACTTTTTGACTAAATACGATCATGTCTTAAAACCTGTTAATTCACAAAAACCTACACCATCCCCAGATTTTAACCAGATGATATCATTTTTAGGTAAAAAAATCAGAGAGGTTAGTGCAAAACCTTTAACATTACTCTATATGGCAGATACTCACAGCAATATTGATAACATTCCAAGATTAAAAACAGCAATTAACAATGTAAAATCAACCTTTAATAACTCTTTAGTTATTCATGCCGGAGACTATGGCCTGGGCACTGGTGATTTAAATCTTCAAATAGACTTAATTAACAACCTTGGAATTAACCTTGCAACACTTGGCAATCACGAATTTTTTTCAGGTTCTGAAAATCTTACAAAAGCTCTACAAAAATCAAAGTTTCTTACCCTTGTTAGCAATTTAAAAATAGCACCCAACAATCCTTTAAGAGAACTCCTTGATAATAATAAACTTACAAAAAGCACTATAAAAACAATTGATGGAATTAAATATGGGTTTATAGGTGCAACAACCTGTGATGTTAACAAAACAAGCTACCAGAAGTTTTTAAATGGCAATAGTGTTATTGACCCATTAAAAACTGTAGAACTGGAAGTTAAAAAACTCGAAAATCAAGGCATTAATAAGATAATTTTAATTTCACATCTTGGTTTCGATGTAGATAAACAAATAGCTGAATATATTCCTGGTATTGATGTTATTGTTGGAGGTCATACACATACATCAATAAATGGAGTTAAAGAAGGATACAATTTACTTAAATCACCAAGAAATGAAGAACCTGTTCTTTTACTCCATTCTGGCTCGTACGGAGATAATCTGGGCGTAAGTCACTTAATTTTTAATGAAAATGGTATATTACAAATTGGCTCAAGTCTCGATAAACTAAAAGATAAGTTTTCAAAATTATTTAATAAACCCGCCATAATAAACAAAACAACTAATACTCTTATCAATGCCGCTGTATTACCTAAAGATAAAGATCTTTCTAAAATCTTAGATGATAAATTAACATTAATCGCTAAAAGTAAAAAGCCAATAGATTGTGACTGGCCTATATGGGGCGCAAATCAACTGGGTAGCTTGACAGCAGATGCAGTTAAAGAAGTGACCCGTGCGCAAATTTCTCTAATACAAGCAGGTGGGCTGAGAAGGGCAATAGACAAAGGCCCTGTTTATGCCGAATATATAAAAAATCAAGTCATACCTTTTGATACTGACATTGTTAAAGTCAGGCTAACCGGAAAACAAATTCTAGATGCTCTTAACCATGCAGCTGAAACAGCTGGAGAGTTTGATAAAAAGCCTGGACTACTGCAGGTATCAGGTTTATGCTATTCATATGACATGCTAAGGCCTCCAGAAGAAAGAGTTATTCCTGATAAAGTTTTAGTGCAAAGAGGCAAAGATCAATATGTTCCTCTCGATCTTAATGAAACTTATACTGTTGCTTATGATAAGTTCTTGCTCAGAGGTGGAGAAAATTTTGTATCACTCAAAGATGCTGAAATAATTCAGGAATACCCTGGTCAAAGTTATGCTACTGCTATTATTGAACATTTAACAAGACATGGTTCTCCAGACAATAATAAGTTTAAAGAATACCAAAATAGAATTTATGTTATTAACAAACCCCAGGGTAATATAGCAGATAATATTATTTCTTTGCGTAATATTTTAAAAGCTACATTGGAAAATAAATTAGACAAAATTAAACCCAGAATACAAAATCATCTTGAGAATGATTTATTTAACAAATATCAGTCAAGAATTAACCTTGGCAAGCACCCTTTAGGTAGATTAAGAAAACAATAAGAGAAAAATAATGTTGTTATTTTAATATTAACAGAAGAAATAAATTGTCAATAAGTTACTTACTTAATATTAATATTGAATTATTACTATTTTGCATTTAATATGCCTGCTAATATTTGTTACACAAGAATTTTCTAATTAAAAGATTATAAACACTTGAGTGTTATATTTTTTCACCCTTCTATTCCTTATACTTATAAGTTTTGTAAATTCACAATTCTCAGATTTCACACTAAATTTTATGCTAATAGTATATAATTAAGTGTTATCAATACAATTAATTATATTCCCCTGATTATTTTAACCTTCAAAAAACAGCAATTTAAGGTTTTGAGCAGAACATTATTAGGAGACAATCGTGCAGAGAAGCTTAGAGTTCTGTGAGTTTAAAGTAAACCGTGATCCAGAAAGATGTATTCAATGTAAAGTATGTGTGCAACAATGTTCATTTGGCGCTAATCACTATAATGAAGATTTTAACGAGATTTACTCAAATGACACAAAATGTGTAGCCTGCCAGAGATGCATGGTACATTGCCCTACCAGAGCAATTAACATAGAACAAGCATTAACAACATTCAGACCTAATGCCTACTGGTCTCCTAAAAACATAACTAATATATATAAACAGGCTGCAACTGGTGGCATATTATTAACAGGCATGGGCAATGATCAGCCTTATCACATATACTGGGAACATTTATTACTGGATGCCTGCCAGGTAACCAACCCTTCAATAGATCCTCTTCGTGAACCAATGGAATTAAGAACTTTTCTTGGTTCAAAATCAAACAATATCGAAGTAGAGTTCATAAACGGAAAACCTAAACTAAAAACTCAATTGCCACCCCAGCTAAAACTTGATGCCCCAATAATGTTTTCAGCCATGTCATACGGTGCAATTAACTTCAATGCGCATAAAGCGCTGGCAAGAGCTGCTGAAGAATCTGGTATTCTCTATAATACTGGAGAGGGTGGTTTACATAAAGATTTATATAAATACGGCAAGAATACAATAGTTCAAGTAGCATCAGGCAGATTTGGTGTTCATAAGAAATACCTGGATGCTGCTGCAGCTATTGAAATAAAAATTGGCCAGGGAGCCAAGCCAGGAATAGGTGGACACCTACCCGGCGAAAAAATTTCTGCTACAATTTCTGAAACCAGAATGATACCAGCTGGTTCTGATGCTATATCACCTGCACCACACCACGATATATATTCCATCGAAGATTTAAGACAACTTATCTATGCTCTTAAAGAAGCAACTGAGTATTCAAAACCTATTTTTGTGAAAATT
>JBFMGH010000482.1:0-11781 GCA_040752795.1 Cyanobacteriota bacterium | reverse complement strand
TGTTATGCCCGCCTTCGGCGGGCATAACACCCTCATGATTTCCAGTTATGTCTCATAATTTCATGCGTTTACTATAAGTTCATTTTTTTTTATCGACCATTAAAAAATTTCTCATAATACTTATTATTTGGTTAAATTAATTATATTAATCTGATAGGTTTTAAAATGAAAAAACTTATTAAAGAAAAATGGCATATTATTTTATTAATTGTAATTATTTTATTAATTATCCATATTGTTTTAAACTTATATTTTGATGGTTCTTTTAATATGATTTAATAATCAATTCATTTTACATATTTTTGTTTTTAGACTTTCAGGGGATATAACAATGACAAATGAAATTAAAAGCAACTTTCTATTAACCTCTTATAACATCTTTTCAGATCGAGCAGCTAAAATTAGCACTAAGAGATTTGTTTTAGGTATTTTTCAATTGTTATTCTTAGGAATAATTTTTCTTATTATTATTTGCAATGGACAGATACTATTTGAAAAATCATTTCTAAACAGTTTCACACTTTGTTTCATTTCTTTAGTCGGAATGATTATTGCATTTCTCTGGTTTAAGGAAATTGAAGATCTAAGAAAAAAATCAAAGCAATGCTATTCAAACTTACAAACCATTGAAAAAGAACTTAATAAAGAAATTAATGAGCAATCAAGTTCTTTTTTCTTTTATCAGAATGAAAATACATTTATTCAAAATAGAAAATATTTTATGCTGGCCAGTAAATCTGATCATGTTTTAAAACTACTTAAAACAGATTTTTTTATTTGTGCAGGTTTTGAATTGATATTCCTATTTTTATTCTTTATTAACTTCAAAAATTATATCGAAGTTGAAGAGTATTCGGCATTTCTTATCCTGGCAATGATAACTATTTGCTCGTTAATAACTTTATTCTTCGCAATATTGTTTAAATCTATAGTTTTAGAATATATTGAAACATCTGTAGATGAATAATTAAAAAATTATTTTAACTAAATAATAATATCAATAACCTAAAGAGCTCAGAAAACAATGGGTTTAAAAATAAAAAAAGCCACATTATATATGTGGCTTAAATTTCTAACTCAATTGTACGCTGAAATGTCCAGTAGATGTTTTGGGGTTAGATATTAGATAACTTTATCATTAGTTTGTCTTAAGGGTAACAATAAAAGTTGAACCATTTTCAAAAGTACTCCTGACTTTAACATCACCTCCATAAAGGTTAACAATCTTTTTAAGTGTAGATAATCCTAATCCACTACCCTGTATGTTCATTGTTTTACTATTTTTAATCCTGACAAATTCATAAAAAAGTCTCTCTTTATCATTATTAGAAATTCCAATACCGCTATCTGCAACAATAATCTTTATTTGATCCGAAAGTTTTTTTATTTTTATTTTCACCACACCATTATCTTTATTATATTTAATAGCATTACTGATTAAATTATTAAAAACTATATCCATTTCAGATTTATCACCATTAAATTCAACAGGTTCCTTCATCAGTAAATGAATTTTCACGTTTTTATTCAGTGCATCACAATTAAATAGATCTATAGAAGATTTTGCACATTGAATCAGATCAAATTTTTCAAAATTTCGTTGTTTTTCTCCAGATTCAATTCTGGTTAAATCAAGTAAATCAAAAATTAACTTTCTCATTCCATCAATTCTAATCTTGCTTCTTTCAAGCATTTTCTGTTTTTCTTCATCAGTAAGTTTGTCAAATCTTTTGCTTAATATATCAATGTATCCTTCTATAGCATTTAATGGTGCTTTTAACTCATGAGAAAGCACAGATATAAACTGAAATCTTATTCTTCTTCTTTCTTCCTCAAAGTTCCGGGCTTGCCTTGCCAGTATAAGATGTATAGTTGCTTTTTTAATTGAGTTTCTAAGTTCTTCAGGGCTAAAAGGTTTTGCCAAAAAGTCATAAGCACCTAATTTAGTTGATTGAACTGCAGTTTCAAAAGTTGCATATGCAGTAATCATTATTACCAACGTATTTTGCTTTTTCTTTTTGATAAATTCCAACAATTCAAGCCCGGTTACATTGGGAAGTTTGTAATCAAGTAAAACCAAATCGAAATCTTCTTTTTCAATTATTTGATAGAAATCATCTTCTGTTAGAACTGATTTAACATTAAAAGAAACACGGTTTTTGTTTTCGTCAATAGATACAACAAAGTTTTTGAGGGTTTTTTCTACACCTTTAGTCATTCCTACTTCATCATCTACAACTAAAACATTACACTTTTCAAGTTTATGCGTCATCTTTTAATAACCTTTTTATTTCTCTAACTAGTTGATCAATTCTAACAGGTTTAGTAAAAATTGAATCAGCTTTGATCCATTGCTTTTCACTATCAGTAATAGAATCAAATTCAAGTCCGGTTTTATTCGTAACACCTGTAACCATAATTATTGGTAAACTAGGATATTTTTTCTTCATTTCATAACTGAGAATAAAACCGGAATCCATATCATCCATCATTAAATCAACAATAGCAACGTCAATTTCAGAATTATCCATAATTATTCTTATATTTTTACCACCTTCAGAAGTTATTATGTTAAAGCCCTGTTCTTCTAAAAGTGACTTTTGTTGAATTAAATAATCATAATCATCATCAACAAGTAATATTGTTGTTTTCCTTTTATTCATCTCCAAGGACCTTTTTAACTACATTTGCTAACTCATCTGGTTTAACTGGTTTATCAAGAAACTTGACTATTTTATCCCAGGTATCATTTGATTCGCCAAGCCAATTAGCCTTCTGTGGATCCCCGGATAGAATAATTATCGGTATATTATTATGTTTTTTACCAATTTCTCTGGCTAAAACAAAGCCTGCTGTGTGATGTTCCATCATTACATCCAGAATCAGAATATCTGGCTTTACCGTCTTAAGAAGTTCTAAAGCTTCTTCAGCAGTACTAGAAGTAATTACTTCATAACCATTTTCAGCTAATACCATTTTGTTTTGTTCAATTAAATCAATGTCATCATCAACTAAAAATACTTTTTTCGTCATAAATATCTCCTTATTAATTACTAAATATACTTTTCCTCAATTTGAGGTAGCTTAACATGAACAGATGTACCAACTTTTCCTAGTCTAGGATCAGTATTGGTATTAATATCTATAGTTCCTGAATGCATTTTTACAATACCATAGCTTACAGATAAACCTAATCCAGTACCTTTTCCTATTTGTTTGGTAGTAAAAAATGGATCAAAAATCTGTTTTCTATATTTTGCAGGTATTCCAGGACCATTATCTTCAATAATGAAATATACTGATGTATCCTTTTTACCAATAATTACATTTATTTTTCCACCAGTATTTTCCATAGCGTCTATAGAATTATTAATCAAATTTATAATAACCTGTGATATTTGATCTTTATCAATATCAGCTAACACATTATTATCATTTTGAATTATTTTTACAGTAATATTAGATGGAATATGAATTGAATCAATACAATATTGACATAAATCAGCCAGGTTAATTGTCGTTTTAATTATTTTATTTTGTCTTGAAAAGTTTAGAAGACCAGAAACAATATTTTTACACCTGTTTGCATGATGGGCTATTACTTCCAGATCTTCTTTTGTTGCCTTGTCATACCTATTATCCTCAAGAATAATATGGGAATACATAAGTATTACTCCAAGAGGATTATTTAATTCATGAGCAATACCAGCAGATAACTGACCCATACTAGCCAGTTTTTCTCTATGATCAAGAGTTTCTCTTATACTTTTTAGTTCATCATAAGATTTTTCAAGGTCATCAACGGTTTCTTTTAGCTTTTCTATAGTATAAGGTAAGCACATTTCACTTTCAGCAAAACCGGTTATAATTGCTATAGCGTGAGCTTTACAGGTTTCATAACCGCAAGCCCCACAATTAAGTTCATCATTTTTTTCAAATTTACCTAATTTTAGCAAAGTTTGTTTAATAAGCTCTTCTGAGGGTACTGCTTTTTGTTGATCATCAGCAAAAAATGCACAACTTAAATCTAATTTGTAGTATTTTTCAATATCCTTTTGCCATTGTGTAATATCAAAATTTTTCAATTTATTTCTAACATATTTACTAACTAAATGCCTTCTTTCATATAACGGAGACTTATTACTTATGCCAGGTCCTAATATACAACCCTCGCAAGAAAGCGTTTCTAATATTTTCGTACTTAAATAACCCCTACTATATTCATTTATAGCTTCAACAAAATTAGATTTACCTGAAGCTGTTATAACATTTTCTTCAATTAAGTCTTCTTTAGTCTCTGCTGCCTGTAGACATCCACCACTAATAGAAAATAAACCGCCTTTTCCAGCAAATGGTGGATCAAATTCTGATTCATTAACTTTGTTATAATTAATATTTTTAGATTCAATATACTCTCTTAACTCACCAAAAGTGATTACTACATTTATTTCTCCTTCAAGATCGCTTCTAACTTTCTCACTTTTCTTAGCTATACATGGACCAATAAAAACTATTTTTAAATTTTCACCATGTATATTTCTTAAAACCCTTGCAGTTGCAATCATAGGTGAAACAATAGGTGCCAGCTTGTCTATTAATTCAGGATAATACTTTTCCACAAATGACACAATTGCCGGACAGGTAGTAGCAATATATGACTCTGAGGTTTTATCTTCTAAAATTTCCTTATACGCTTTAGCAACAAGATCTGCACCAAAGCCTACTTCATTTACATAATCAAATCTCAATTCTTTTAAAATACCTATTAAAACTGTATAATTGAGATCAATAAATTCAGCTGGAAAACTAGGGGCTACAATTGCAGCAACCTTATTTGATGAATTTAGTAATTCTTCAAGCTTATCTATAGAAGAATGAACTTTTTTAGCTTTCTGAGTACAAACTTTTACACAGTTTCCACAACGAATACATCTGTTTTCTATAACTTCAGCCTGACCACTGCTTATGCCTATTGCTTTAACAGGGCATTCACGAACACAGGTATAACAGGTCTTACATTTTTCCTGTATCGTAGATACTATCGATTGTTTCTTATCATTATTCATGAATTATAAGCTCTTTATTCTTTCTTCTATCAATATATCTGGTATGTAATAAACTGTGGCTTTTTTCGCCAAGTGGTTCACCAAGATATTCATTATACAGTTTTTTTACTGATTCATTTTTATGAGAAACTCGGATATTTTCATTATTATCAATGTCATATAAAGCTTTCATTCTAAATTGAACTTCTTCAGTATTAAGCCCATATGGTTGACCTCCTCCTGAAATACAACCACCAGGACAGGTCATCACTTCAATAAAATGATAATTTTTCTTGCCTGATTTAATATCTTCTAATACTTTTCTGGCATTACCCAGGCCATTTACTACAGCAACATTTACAATAATATTATCAATATTTAAAGATGCTTCTTTAATACCTTTTAAATCTCTAACTGGCTTTACTTCTAGTGTTTCTAATTCTCTACCTGTAATAAAATAATGTGCTGTTCTTATTGCAGCTTCCATAACTCCACCAGTAACACCAAATATTTTACCAGCTGATGTTCTTTCACCCATGGGGTTATCAGCCTCTTCAGGTTTAAAAGTTTTCAGATTAATATTTAACATCTTAAACAATTTAGCCAATTCCCTGGTTGTAAGTGAAACATCTATATCTGGGTTACCATGTGACATCATTTCCTGTCTATTAGCTTCAAACTTTTTCGCTGTACAGGGCATAATACTTACACTAAAAATATTTGAAGGATCTATTTTTTCTTTTTCAGCATAATAATTTTTTATAAGTGCTCCTAACATTTGTTGCGGGCTTTTGCAGGTTGATAAATTAGGAATAAATTCAGGATAAAAATGCTCGACAAATTTAATCCAACCAGGTGAACAACTTGTTAACATTGGCAATTTCCCACCATTTTTTATCCTGTAAACAAGTTCAGATGCTTCTTCCATAATGGTTAAATCAGCTGTAAAACTGGTATCAAATACTTTATCAAATCCAATTTGCTTTAAAGCTCCTGTCATTTGACCACAAACATCTGCCCCTGGTTCAAAATTAAAAAACTCGCCTATTGTAACTGAAATAGCAGGAGCGTGCTGGATTATAACATGCTTATCAGGATCATTTAATGCATTTAAAACTTCTTTTATATTATTATGTTCTGTTAATGCCCCGGTTGGGCAAACCATAACACATTGTCCACAATTAACACAACTGGTTATATTTAATCCATCATTAAAAGCAGGTGCAACAAAGGTTTTACTTCCTCTTTCAATAAAATCTATTGATGAAACCGTCTGTATCTCTTCACAAACTCTAACACAACGACCACATAATATACATTTAGATGGATCTCTTATGATTGATGGACTAGAGCTATCAATATGATGTTCAATCTGTTGGGTTTTATATTTTCTTTGCCTTATTCCAAGCTCTTCTGCAAGATTTCGCAATTCACATTGACCATTTTTATCACAATACAAACAGTCGTCAGGATGATTGGCAAGCAATAGTTCTAAAATTGTTCTTCTGGCATTTAAAACTCTGGGTGAATGTGTTTTAATTTTCATGCCTTCGCTTGCTTCAAGTGAGCAACTTGGTAATAGATTTTTGGCTCCTTCAACTTCAACTACACACATTCTACAGGCCCCTGATGGAAACAGGTCATTAATATGACATAAAGTTGGAACATTTAAGCCTATACTTTTTATTGCAGATAGAATTGTTTGACCCTCTTTAATATTAACTATTTGATTATTAATTTCAACCTTCACAAGCTTTTCTCCGTTATTATTTAACTCTTAACTACTGCATCAAAACGACAAACATCAGCACATACTCCACAATGTAAACATTTATTTTGAAGTATATAATGAGTTTCTTTTGGCTTGCCTACAATTGCATCATTTGGACATTTTTTTGCACATAATGTACATCCTTTACAGTTATCAGAATCAATATTATATGTAATTAGCTCCTGACAAACTTCTGAATGGCATGTTCTTTCATAAATATGTTCATCATATTCATCCCTGAACCAGCGTAAAGTACTTAAAACAGGGTTAGGGGCGGTTTGTCCTAAACCACACAAGCTTGTTTCTTGAATTACTTTTGCTAATTGTTCAAGTTGTATAACTCCTTTAAACCTTTCCAAAGCATCAACACCTTTTTCAGATTGCTTGCCACGAGTTATGCTTTGTAATATTTCAAGCATTCTTTTGGTTCCTTCTCTACAAGGAATACATTTACCGCAGCTTTCTCTCTGAATAAATTCCATAAAGAATTTTGCAACATCAACCATACAATTATTTTCATCCATGACTACAAGTCCACCTGAACCCATCATTGCTCCAATTGTTTTAAGAGATTCATAGTCAATTTTTATATCTAAATGTTTCTCAGGAACACAACCTCCTGAAGGGCCACCTATTTGAACAGCTTTGAACTGGTAGTCATTTGTTATTCCACCACCAATATCAAATACTATATCTCTTATTTTAGTACCCATTTTTACTTCAACAAGTCCGGTTCTTTTAACTTTACCAGATAATGCAAATACTTTAGTACCTTTACTATTAGATGTACCAATATGTGCAAAGGCATCAGAACCTTCTAACAATATTTTAGGTATATTAGCAAGAGTCTCAACATTATTAATTACTGTAGGATGCCCGAATAAACCCTGAATAGCAGGGAAAGGTGGTCTTGGCCTGGGCATACCTCTTTTACCTTCTATACTATGAATAAGTGCTGTTTCTTCACCACAAACAAAGGCTCCTGCACCTTTTTTAATAATAATATTTAAATCAAAGTTGGTTCCTAATATATTTTTGCCAAGAAAACCCCATGCACTGGCCTCTTCAATTGCTTTTTCTAAATTTCTAATTGCCAGCGGATATTCAGCCCTAATATAAACATACGCTATATTTGCTCCAATGGCATAAGAAGAAATGATTATGCCTTCAATTAACCGATGGGGGTCTCCTTCTATAACGGCTCTATCCATAAAAGCTCCTGGATCTCCTTCATCAGCATTACAAATTAAATATTTTTTGCTAGAAATATTATTTAACGCAAATTTCCATTTTTTACCTGTTGTAAATCCTCCTCCTCCTCTGCCTCTCAGGCCACTTTTTTCAACGATATTACATACTATTTCTGGTTTATGTTCATTTAAAGTTTTTACCAGTGCAGAGTATCCTGAAAAAGCAATATACTCTTGTATATTAGCAGGTATAATAATGCCACAATTGGATAAAACCCAGCGTGTTTGTTTCTTTAAAAAAGGGTGTTCATTATTATAAAGAACATCCGGCCACTCTGTTAAATTTTCACCTGAATATTGGTATAAAACATGATCTTTTTCAACCTTATGATCAAAGATTTTATCAAGAACAGCTTCTACATTTTCAGATGTTATTGAACCAAAAGAAATACGCTTGTATCCTGGAAGCTGTATATCAACTATAGGTTCTTCATAACAAAGGCCAATACAGCCAACTTCAACTATTTTAGCTTCAATTTTTCTTTCTATTAGATATTCTTTAATAGCTGTCAACGTTTTGCCTGCTCCAGCACCAAGCCCACAAGTACCTACCCCTACAAATATGTGAGGTATTAAAACATCTTTATGGCGTAATTCTTCAAAATATTTATTAACTTTTTCAACATTTGAAAAAGTTCTTCCCGTTTTTTTGCTGAAAAAATCAAGAAGTGAAATATGATTTTTATCTGAAACAAAGTCAAATATAGAATAAAATTTACCGTTATTATTATTGTTTAAATTCTTAGTCATGAGATTACCCCATTTCAATGTATTTATTAATAATTTTCTCTACTTTTTCTGGTGTCATCTGAGCATAAAATTCACCATTAATACAAATTACAGGTGCCAGCCCACAAGCACCAATACATGCAACTACTTCTAATGTAAATAAACCATCACGTGTAGTTTGTCCTGGATCTATTTTTAGTTTATTTTTTATTGCATTTAACACTTTTGCAGAGCCCTGAACATGACAGGCTGTACCCCTGCAAACCTGGATCTCATATTTTCCTCTGGCTTGAAATTTGAATTGGTTGTAAAAACTTGCAACACCATAAATTTTACTTGCTGGAAGACGAAGATATTCACTTGTTTCCATTATTGATTCTTTGGAAAGATAGCCAAATTCTTCTTGAATATCTTGTAAAATTGGTATAAGCTTATCTCTTCCTGCAGAAGGGTAATTATTAAGTATCTTTTTTACTGTCATAGTTTTAGTTGTGTTACTCATTATGCATTACTCCAAATAGTCAAGGGGTTAAATGGTATTTATTAATTTAACAGTATTTTAAATTATCAGAATTAATAGAAAAATTGTTGTTATTTAGATAAAATATTAGTATGATATTTTGTGACTTATTTCACGATTCTACTAATATTATCACCACAATTTATTTTCTCGACAATGTATCTCTCAGATACATTTTTTACAAAACAAACCCTTTTTATTAACTAGTAATCATCCGGGAGGATAAATATGAACAATGAAGCTGAAATTTCTATAAATTCACCAAATAAACATTCTTTTTATTTTTATAATAATTATCTTATTGGCTTATTAACTCCAGAAATAATACATGAATCAAACAATCCTCTTTCAATAATTCAATTAAGTATTGATGATATTAATGATTACCTTCATGAAAATGATTTAATGAATGATGTATTATCTCGAAAGATTCTTAATCATCAAAATGCTTTAAATAAAATAGTTACCTTATTTAAGAATCTAAAAGAGTTTGTAAAACAAGATTTTGAAACTACACAAAACTATTCCATTAATGATTTAGTTAAAACATGTTTTAACCTTATTGAACCAATATTTAAAAAGGAAGAAATCAATATTAAATTAATTTTGAATAAAGAAAATACTCACACAATAACTAATGCGGGCATTATTCAACAAGTATTATTAAATACATTAATTAATATAAGAAATTATTTAAACAAAAACTCTGGTGGAAATATTAATATTAAAACTCTTATAAAGTCAAACAATCTTCTAATAAGGATTACATACTTTGGTTTTGATATAATTTACTCTGAATATAGTGAATCACCCGAAACAGGGTTTCAAATATCCAGTAGCTTATTAAAAGATATTGGTGGAAAATTTAATTTAATTGACTATGACAATATAATAACTTCTTTTGATATATATATTCCTTTAATACAAACTGAGCCTGTTAGTTCTAAAGATTTATATACTAATAAACCAAATAATATGACAGGAAAAATTCTTTTTGTTGATGATGAAATTGATATGTTAAATATTATCAAAAGATATTTAACTAAGTTAGGGTTTGAAGTTGATACTGCAATTAATGGAAAAGAAGCAATAAAATTGCTTAAAACAAATACCTACAGGATTTTAATAACTGATTTAA
This sequence comes from Cyanobacteriota bacterium, assembly GCA_040752795.1. GTDB lineage: Bacteria > Cyanobacteriota > Vampirovibrionia > JBFMGH01 > JBFMGH01 > JBFMGH01. Next base: position 1,328 of record JBFMGH010000482.1, on the reverse strand, counting down.
AAATGCCCGGAATGAGTGGAGAAGAGTTATTAAAATCAGCAAAAGACCAGGGCCTTATTGATAATACTATAATACTAATAACCACCGGAGGATTTGTATTTGATTCATTAAAAATCGGTAATGATGATATAGATGGCTACATTCAAAAGCCCTTTTCTAAAGATGATATATATAAAATACTTAATAAAGTCTGTAATTAATTTTTGATTCAAGAATTAATATTATGAATGATTTTTTGCAGTTCTTCTTTAGAAGATATTTCCATCTTTTCAAAGATGTTATGCAGGTGTCTTTTAACTGTTCCTGTACTTATAAATAACTTTTGAGCAATAATTGTATTTTTATAATTATGCAAAGCTAATGATATTACTTCTATTTCCCTATCTGACATTTTATAAGTGTCTTTTAAATGATCAACTGTTTTGTTTGTAAGCATATAAAAACTTTCGAGCTGGTGTTTTTCACTTCTTTTTATCACCTCATCGTAACATATCATTAAAGTATCAATGATTTTTTTCTTTGTAATAGGCTTCTCAAGGAAATAAAACACTCCTGTGTTAACTGAATCAATAGCAAGTTTTTTATCTGCATAGGCTGTGATTAAAATAACTGGTATATTTGCCTCTTTATAATATAATTCCTTAACAAGGCTTATTCCTAAACCATCAGGTAATCGATTATCTATTAAAATCGCATTAACTTCGTTGTCAGCTAGAACATTTTTAGCATCTTTATAAGTATTAGCAGTAAAAACCACAGGAAATATTTTTTTAGCATATTCTTCATATGTTTTTAACAATTCTTCTTCATCTTCAATTATTAAAATACTCTTGTTTTGCATAATTTTATTTATTTGTTATAATTATATAAAAAGATTTGGGGTAATAATAACTCAAAATTAATTCAATGTCTAAATTTTTAGCAATCTAGCAATAAAATAATTTTAAAGTTCAAGATTATAACTATGTTCATACCCATTATTTTTACATTATTCTATTTTTGCACACATTTATTCATTTATTTAACATGAATTTAACAAATAGGTAATAAAAACGAAACATAAACAATTTAATATTTAATTATGTTGAGCTAATTAATAAATAATTGGGTAAAAATAAACTTCTTTGGGGGGTGATAGATTTTTTTTTATTGTTTTATTCATTATTATAAGGATATTTAAATGTTTTTAGAATTTACATTAGAAGAACATCTTTTAAAACCAGCCTATTTACAAACCCTTTATGAATTAATTGATGAATTAAATTGTAAATGTATTTCATACATTGAAGAAATCAATAAAAACCACATTGATTATAATAATCCTAAAA
>JBFMGH010000481.1:0-2395 GCA_040752795.1 Cyanobacteriota bacterium | reverse complement strand
AATTAAACCAGCTATAAATGCAATTTCAAGAATTATTATTATTATTGTTATTGTTAAATACATAAAATTAGCCTATTCAACAAGAAGATGAGTATATAAATTAGCAATTTTAAGTTTAACAAAAATTGCATTTTTTTTAAACACTCCATAAATAGGATTTTTTACTGCTATTAAAGTATTATACCTATTTACTACCTATCGAGTGTTATTGTAGTGTGTTGCGTCTTGCAGTGCACGACACAACACAAACTTTTTCATCTGGATTATACTGAATTTGCGCTGAAAGAGAATCAAAAGCAATAGATATAGCCTATAAGCTTCGTTTATCAGGCCCTATTAGAGTTGTTAAATTTTTAAAATTTAAATTATATGCTTTTAAATATTTGAATGCTCAAAAGAAACTAGCTAATAGTAGACTAAAAACTACCTTAATTACAAGCTTCTGTCAACATTTGTTATAATAACAACCCACAAAAAGGAATAATATATTGCTAAAATCTCCTACAGGGTGATTTTTAAATATCGGGGTTATTTCTTTCTCCTAATATTTATCTCTTTTGCCCGAAAACAATATCAAGGTCATCTCAAAGCATAAACTCTTTCATTCCCAACCATTTGTATTTATAAGACATATGCATAACTGGATAAATTCTCAAAATAACTAAGATAGCAGAGAACTAGTTTGGGCCTAAAGGCCCGCTGTGTGGACCTTTAGGCCCTCCCCTCATTAACCAATGTTCCCTGATATTTTATAAAACATTAGTTATGCAGAGGTCTCTTTATTGAAAAAAAACTACCAATAATTTTTTTCCTCTTGTTTAGGATATTTATTTATCACTATCAAACTTTAAAGAAAGAATCATTTTAAGACAGAAAATTATTACGGTTAATAATACTTTGTATGTCTATAATATAGTAAATATAGACTCTAATTAATTAGATTTTTGGTTATTAAATTGTTAATGGTTTTTTATTTAAGCTTGACTATCAATAATTATTCTATTTATATTAAAGAATCATTAATATTGGCTCTAAAGAAAATAATTTGAAGAGAGTAACTAATATATGGCCCGTGTCGAAGGTCTAACAATCAGAAACAAAATATTATTATCAACTGTTGCTTTAATACTGATAATTTCATTTGTTAAAGCATATGAAATATTTGTTGTGGATAAATTAGAGGCATCAATACATAACAATATTAGTAAAAACTGGAATTCTCTTCAATATTCAAGAGAAATGGAAGCTTATTATTACCTGAGCAATACAGCTATTACAAATTATATTATCACCGGAGACAAAAGCTGGCTTAATGTCGAAAAAGATGCACAATCTCAGTTTAATAAAGCTGTTACAAATCTGAAAAACAATGCTAAATATCCTGCAGATTTTAATAATGCTATAAATGATATTGAAACTTCTATTAATGACTATTTCAATAATATTAATAAGCGACTTAACAATATCAATAGCCTGTCTGAATTTCTAAAAAACAATAATGCTAAAACAGATCAGATTTTATACAAAAATAAAGAGCTTATAGCCTACGCACAGAGGTTTATTGTTGATAATAATAGACAAATTGAAGAAAGTTTCTTCGACACAAAAATTACAATGGCCTTTACAACCATTGTATTTATTGTAATTGTTTTAATTGTAACAATAGTTCAGATGAAATTCTTATTAAGGCCACTGGGTGAACTATTAAATGGAATTAAGCTTATCTGGGCCGGTGATACATCTCATAGAATAAATATTGAAACGAAGGATGAAATCGGTGAACTGGCAAAAGTATTTAACCATATGGCCGGTTCTATTCACAGAGAACAAAAACGCCTTGTTGAGAAAGCTACTACTGATGAAATGACCGGTTTATATAATTTTAGATATTTTCAGGATGTTCTTGAAAAAGAGTTTGAAAAAGCTTCAAGATTTAACCACGACCTATCTTTTATTATATTGGATGTTGATTTCTTTAAATTTTATAATGATACTAACGGACACCAGGCTGGAGATCAGGTGCTTAAAACAATTGCAAAAGTGGTAAAAAATTCTTGTAGAGACAAAGATATCCCTGCAAGATATGGTGGTGAAGAATTTGTTGTCGTACTGCCAGGAACACCACTCGATGCTGCGGTAAAAGTTGCAGAACGTATCAGAAGTGCCGTAGAATCTACCCCCGTTATTTATCAGGAAAAACAACCAAATAAAAACCTTACTATAAGTGTCGGCGTTTCAAACTATCCTAATATTGCTAAAGATTCAAAAAGCCTTGTTGAATCTGCAGATAGTGCTCTTTATGAAGCAAAAGAAAACGGCAAAAACAAGGTTATCTGTGCAAAATAATTGAATTATTTTCAACTATACAAAAATCGGATAATCGACTTAAAAAATT
>JBFMGH010000480.1:0-10057 GCA_040752795.1 Cyanobacteriota bacterium | reverse complement strand
CTTTTTTGGTCTTTTTGATGCAATTAATGAAAGAATTTATCAGAATTTCCTTATTTTTAATAAGAAAAATACTGTATCCAGCGAAATAGTAATCATAGAAATTGATCATTATAGTATAAAAAAGCTGGGTAAATGGCCATGGAGTCGATCATATATCATTGATTTATTGAATAAAATCAAAGGGTACCCAACTGTTATAGGTATTAACCTTTCTTTTACAGACTCTCAAAATCATAAAATCGATAATAAACTTTATCAAACCCTTATTGATATTTCAAATGTAGTTATTTTAGCCAGATATGCAGAAAAAGAAGTTGGTAATATTACATTAAAATTACCAGAAAAATCCTTATTTCCAAGAGTCACCCATGGACACGACTTATTAGACTATTCCAAATCTGGTACTATTAACAGTATACAGCCTTTTAAAAAAATGCCTGCTTTCTCTCTTGCTGTATTAGAAAATTATTACAAATTTAAAGGTAAAAATGATACCCCTAAAAAGCTTCAAAAAATATTTACCCTCTCAAGAATCTTTGAATCTGAATATTTAACAAAACCTCAAATTCTTATTGACTATCGTAGAACACATGAACAGTTCAAACATATTTCTTTTGTAGATATATTACGTGACAAAGTTAACTTAAACCAGCTCAAAGATAAAATTGTATTAATAGGAATAACTGACAAATATTTGGTTAGTACTTATACTACTCCTTTTACAGGTGTCAGTACAAAATCAAGCGGCTCAACTTCTATAGAACTCCAGGCTCAAATTATCGACAGTTTTATTAATTATAGAGGGCTCTATAAATGCCCTGATTGGCTATTAATTTTTATATCTGTTGTTTTAACTATTTGTTTTTACTTACTTGTCAAAAATAAATCTATTTTAAATCAAAGTATTATATTTGTTTCGTCTCTTGTCCTATTATTTATTCTTGACTATATATATTTTCTGTATGGAGCTTTCTGGTTTCCTCCTTCTTTATTAGCCATATTACTAATTATTACTTTTGGCTTTTCATTCTATTCAACAGCTTTCAGCATTGATCATATTTTAAATCAAACTATTGATAATATGACTACTGAAAAAAATATACCTCTTGATGATATTCCTAGAGAACTCAGTGGCAGGGTAGCAACTGTAACAAAACTATTAGATGTTATTAGTAAAGATCGGCAAACTATTAAGGCTATTATTGATGGTATTAACTATGGTGTAATAGTTATAAATACACGGGGTAAAATACTATGGGCTAATGAAGAATTTAAAAATATCTTTAAAAATATAAATATTCTCGAGAAAAACATTAACGAACTTATGCCAGAACTGAATTTTGATGATATTCAACCTGAAATATTTGCAGAATTAATATTTAAGAAAGAAATTAAAATTTTAGACACCGATTATTTATGCATTTTTAATTTAATAGAATCTAATAAAAATCAGGTTATTGCCGTTTTTAATGATATCACTGAATTTAAAAAACTTGATACAGTCAAAACCAATATGTTAAAAATGGTTTCCCATGAACTTAGAACACCTCTTAATGCAATTTTAGGTTTTTCACAAAGCTTACAATTAAAATATTTCGGTGAATTAAATGAAAAACAAATGGAATATGTTAATTTAATTAACTCCAGTGGCAAGCACCTATTAGATATTGTTAATAATATTCTTGACATATCAAAAATTGATGCAGGTGCCACTGAATTAAAAATTCAAAACCACGATTCTAAAATATTATTTGCAGAAATAATTTCTGTTCTTGGCTCTCAAATTGAAGAAAAAGAAATTATATTATCATCCGAAATTAGTTCTGACGTACCTTCAATAAAATGTGATCGACAAAAATTCAAACAAATAATGTTTAATATCTTATCAAACGCTATAAAATTTACACCACAAAAAGGAAATATTAATTTAAAAGCTATTAAATACAATAACCAGGCAATCAAAATAACTATTTCTGATAATGGCCCGGGAATTAAAAAAGAACTTCAAGAAAAAATATTTGACGAATTTTATCAACTTGAACAACACAGAGATCAAGCATTGGGCGGCACCGGTATTGGTCTGGCACTTACTAAAAGGCTCGTTGGCCTACATGGTGGCAACATAGGCGTTGAAAGTGAATTAGAAAAAGGTAGTACATTCTGGTTTACTCTGCCAGTTTAATATTCATTCAAAAATAAGATTACAATATAAAACTAATATACCAATCCACGGAAGTAAACGATATATGGCTTTAAATTATTATAGGGTGTGTTTATGCTTGTTAAGCAGGCAAAAAAACCCTGCCTCTATAATCTGGAATCTATAGATTACTTTCAAGGATAAGTATATATCATTTTTCCGCACTGCACTTGAAAAAATACACAGGACACTCTCATATATCTATATGTTTTGATTGTAAACAGTTTATTATAGATTATTTATAGCTTTTTTATAGGCATTATAAGTCTTAACATCAAACAAAACAAATCTTACAAGCTCTATAGAGGTTTCTGTTTTAAGAAAATTAGCAACAGTTCTAAGTGCTATAACAGAAGCATGCTCTACAGGATAACTATAAACACCAGTGCTTATAGAAGGAAATGCTATTGTTATAATCTCATATTGAGCAGCAAGCTTTAAACTATTTCTATAGGCATTTGCTAGAAGCTCAGGCTCGTGATCCTTGCCACCAGACCATATCGGCCCCACTGTATGAATTACATATTTTGCTTTAAGCTTGCCAGCTGAAGTTATAACAGCTTCACCCGTAGGACATTTACCTTTTGTCGCTCTTATTTCCTTACATTCTTCTAAGATTTTAGGCCCTCCAGCTCTATGAATAGCCCCATCAACTCCACCACCACCTAATAACCCTGAATTTGCTGCATTCACTATTGCATCTACTTTCTGGTGGGTTATATCTCCCTGGGTTAATTCTAATAAAGCTTTATTTATTCTTTTTTGAGCCAACTTCTTTAACCTCTCAACTCCTTGATAAATCAATTATTTTTTATACTTGTATATATAAGTATTTTATTGTTATAGACTTAAACCCAACACCTTATAATCTATTTTCTTAATGCATAATGCTTTAATTGCATATCAGTATAAGTTTTTATCTCAGTTTTACTTATGTCCTATTATAAAGACTTATGCATAACTATATCAATACTTAAAAGAGCTAAGGAAACAATGAAAAAGAACGGGTCACTAATCATTGAAAATTTATTAAAAATGAATTGGGCAATATTCTCCTTTATAATATGGTATTAAACACTCAATTTCAACTAAAACCCTGGGTAATAAATCTTTCATAGTTCCTGTTTTATTTGTTTGCATACTATGGGAATTTATTATAATTTAATGTTTCTTCTAAACATTATTATTAAATAAAAAAAACCACCTATTAAGGTGGTATTAAAAATCATCAGGGATAATTTTAGGCAATTTTAAATTTATCTTTCAGGTACCTTCTTAATGTTAAGAACTTTCTTATTTCTTTGTTTGTTACACTTTCTAGAATTAAGTGTCTTAAATGTATAGAAGATATTGGTTTTAGTAGCAATGTAGTGTTATATAACGCTACTTCGCTTTTAAGCTTGTCGATCAAATTTGTTTTTGACTGGTCTACTAAAGCTGTCAAAAATAAATGAGCATTTGTATGGTTCCTTACCTCTTTTATAACTTTTAATCCATGATTGGGATACAGGTTTAAATCAATAAATACAAATTTAGGATGTCTTTCATCAATTAATTTTTTAATAGGTATACTGTTATTAACTGCATAAATATTAGTTTCTTTAATATATGATGCACAAATCATCGAAATAAGTTCATTGATTTGTTTGCCATCTTTATCTGCTACAAGACATTTTTGACCTTTTAAATATTGCTTTTTAAGCTGTAAAATTGATACATTTTCAAATCCAGGAATTTTGGACTCATTAGAATCTGGTAAAATAATATTTACTTTCTTAAATCCAAAGTTTAATAATCTGTAAATAGTCTCGTCATCGAGAAATGTTCCGGTTTTAAGAATCAAGACCCCTCTATAATAAAGATCTTCTGATAAAATAACCTGCCCATCAACGGTATCTCTAACATCTTTTCTCAACAAATTATAGAGAGGTACCGGATTTTTTAATGATCCGCTTGTGCTCATCCCTGTTTTTCCTTCTTTTTAGTGTGAAGTGAGAGTTAATTAATAAAACTTTACAATTATTGTATCGGCAGGCTCTTGAAAAACTTTAACATTTCTTCATATTTTTTTGGAATCTTATAACGACTTTAAATCAATGTTCTTATAATTTGTTAATTAATACTTTAAGACCTTATGCATAAGTGTATATATTCTCAAAAAAACTAAGGTAGTAGAGAAATAGCGTCGGGCACAAAAGGCCCGCTGCGCGGGCCTTTTGTGCCCTCCCCTCATTGGCCACTGTTCCCTGATAGTTTATAAAACATTATTTATGCAAAGGTCTCACTTTAATTATACTTTTGAACGTATTCAAAAAGAAAAATTCTATCACTAAAATTTGCTGCAAGGTGTTTTTTCCGGCTGTGCTGAAAAACACACGCCCTTATATATCCTGAAATCTATAATTCTTTTCAAGAAACAGTATAAACACTTTATAAACTATAAATTATTTAAATTCAGTTACTGTAACGATAAAATATAATAAAAAAAATACCACTTTTGAGGCAAGCCTTTTTTTGTGTATTGTTTTATAGTCTAGATATAAATATTTTTAATTTTTTTATTATGGTATTTGTTGTAAATACAGATGTTTAAGAAAAATAAAGTAAACAAATTTCTTTTAATCGGGTTTTTCGGGAACTTTTTGCTAATCGTTCTTCTCCTGACAATAAGCATTATAGAAATTAATGCTATCAAAAGTTCTTTTAGATCAACTTATGAAAGCAATAAATATTCATTATATCATCTTGATTCTATTAATACTCTTTATTCTATTGAGGTTTGCTTCAGTAACTGGCATAAATTAACAAAACAACATATTCTATCTGATGATATAGAGAGCATGAACACTTTACAAAAAGAGATTGAGATATTAAAAAAGGATATAAGAAAAAAAATAAATGATTATAAGTATTCTACAACTTTAGATAGTGTCAGTGCAAAAATTGTCAAACAATTTGAAGAGTATTTATATAATTTCGCTCAAAATAATAGTAATGTTTTAGCTCTTTCTTACAAAGGTAATAAAGATTCAGCCATTCAGCGTAGTATTGAAAACACTAAAAACAATTTTTTACCTGGCGAAAGACGCTTATTACAAATAATAGAAAGCCACGTAAAATATAGAATTGCCAGAGAAAAAAAAGATTTGCACGTTTATAATGCTGGCCTCGATAATGTTAATATAACACTTATTTCTATTACTGGTTTAGGTATTCTAATTAGTATAATTTCTGTTATATTAGCTGTTTTAAGTATCAATGCAATTTCTAAAAACTATGATGAACTGGCTTTTAAAGAAAAAGAACTCTCTATTCAATATCAAGAGCTTCTTGATAAAGAAAAGTTACTTGAAGAACGTAATAAACAGCTTATTCAAAAAAGAAAAGAGGTTGAGTTTGCTAACCGTGAACTTATTATTATTAATAAAAGCTTAAGAGAGCTTGATTATATGAAGTCTAATTTTATTTCTACTGTTTCACATGAATTAAGAACTCCTCTGACTTCAATAAAAGGGTCTTTAGGGCTTATTTTAAATAATGTCGCCGGAAAAGTTGACTCTGAAGCCACTACTTTCCTTGAAATCTGCTATAGAAACACTAACAGGCTCATCAGGTTAATTACTGAATTACTCGATATATCAAAAATTGAATCCGGTAAAATAAGTTTAAACAAAGTAGAATTTAACCTGAGCAATACTATTAAAGATTCCATAGAAGATATAGGTACTTATGCAATAGATAAAAAAGTGAAAATCTTTGTTGATATTGAAGAAAATCTAAATATATATGCAGATAAAGATCGTATATTACAAATTCTGTATAATGTCCTCTCAAACGCCATTAAATTCTCATCTCTTGATGAGAATAAAACCGGAGAAATTAATGTTTCTGCTTATAAACAAAATGATTTTTTCTTTGTAAAAGTTGTAGACAACGGTATTGGTATACCTGAGGAAAAGTTTACTATTATTTTTGAAAAATTTACACAGGTTGATAATTCTTCTACTCGAAATGTTGAAGGCACTGGCCTTGGTTTAACTATTTGTAAACTACTTGTTGAAGAGCATTATGGCAAAATATGGGTTGAAAGTATTTTAGGCCAGGGGGCTACTTTTATTTTCACTATTGCTTCTAAAGAACTTCAACTTGAAAAAGAACAGGTAATTTCAGAAATTAATTATTAATTTCTTCAAATTCATCTAATTCTTCAACTAACTCTTCCTCTAAAGTTTCATATTCTAAAGCATCTAAATCTTCATCAATATATTCAAACTCAAATGAATCAATCATTACCAGATCACCATCTTCTACACCAGCATCTTTTAATGCCTGAAAAACACCCATTGACTTCAATATTTTTTGCAACCTGTATATTGCTTCTGAGCTGGTTAAATCTGTTACACCTATTAATCTGGATATTTTACCACCTTTAACTATATATGCACCTTTTTTTTCTATTATTTCAAAATAACTATCATCGTTATAATAAGCTGCTGGATCTTCTATTATTTCAAATGTTTGTATTTCTTTAGGTATATGCTTTATTCTTTCAAACACATAATTGATTAATTCATTTATACCATCAGTTGTAGCTGCAGATATTTTAAATATTGGTTTATTTTCTTCCTGTAAACTATCTTCTATTATTTCTATCGTTTCACTATCCGTAGAATCAATTTTATTTATGGCTATTATCTCTTCCAGAGAATCAAGGTACTTGCTATATTTTTTTAATTCTTTTCTTATTATTTGATAATTTTGAATAGGATCTGGTTCCAGTGCATCTACCATATGAATTAACATTCGTGTACGTTCAACATGTCTTAAAAATTGATGGCCAAGACCAGAACCGTCACTAGACCCTTCTATTAATCCAGGTATATCTGCAAATACAAGGCCATCTCCTTCTGGTGTCTTAACTACACCTAGGTTAGGAACCAGTGTTGTAAATGGGTAATTGGCTATTTTAGGTTTCGCTGCACTTATAACAGATATCAATGTTGATTTACCAGCATTAGGCAAGCCTATTATACCTATATCTGCAAGTAATTTTAACTCAAGTTCCAGAATTCTGTTAACACCAGGTTCGCCCGGTTCACAAAACTGTGGGGCCTGCCTTGTAGATGTTGCAAAATTTGAATTACCCCTGCCTCCATTGCCTCCTGCAGCTATAAGAACTTTCTGGCCATGATAACAAAGATCAGCTACTATATCATTTGTATTTGTATCTCTAACCAGTGTACCTGCTGGCACTTTTATTATTAAATCTTTTCCACTTCTGCCATGACAGTTTTTTGACTTTCCATGTTCGCCATGCTCTGCTTCGAATATTGATTTATACTTAAACTCCAGCAATGTAGACATGTTTTGATCTGCTTGCAATATGACATTTCCACCCCTGCCACCATCGCCACCAGCCGGACCACCTCTTGGTACATATTTTTCACGACGCCATGCTATTGCACCGTTGCCACCATTGCCTGATTTAACTTCTATTTTTACTAAATCTATGAACATAACCTATAAAATCTAACAAAAACATTTGTTATTTGAAAGATAAATAAGAGTTTAACTGTTACAATTTTAAAGGTGAAAGGTATTTACTATGATATATATACAAGTAATTTATTGTTATAAGTTAACAGCACAACTTCATAAAATTATATTTTTTATTTTAGAAACCTCTTCATATATCTTTTTAATAAAATATCTAAGATTAGTGACTAAGGAAGGGTGAGATTATACTGATCTTTGAAAGTAATCTATAGATTCATTATTTATGTGGAATAGTATAAAATATTATCAAAAGGATTTTTAGATTTATGAGCATTTGTAGCAGGTGTAATAGTGGTTGTTGTCGTCGATATTCTATTGGCTTAACTGGATATGACATGTTAAATATATCTAAAAACCTTGGGGTTAAACCCGAATTCTTCACTGAAACATATGAAATAAAGGATAATCTAAGGTTTGATAATATCAACAAGTATAATGCTGTCTTTAAATTCACTGACAATGATTGTTCTTTTTATTACTATTTCAGAATGAAAAAAATCAAAAGTTGTATTGTACCAGACACCTGGAAATGTATTTTTCTTCAGGAATGGCAAATGAATAATATAAACAATATAAAAGAAACACTACTAGCCAGATGCAGTATTTACCATTGCAGACCTTATATATGTGCGTCGTATCCTGCTAAACTTGATGAAAAGGGGCTTTGTGGCATCGTTGAAATGTCTAATGACCATGCAAATGAAACCTATAACCCTGCTTATAATTTATGCAGTGAACCATTTACTATTGCTGATTATGGCTTTAGTAATGAATTACCTATGAAAAACCTTGCTTTACAAAAATATGAACTTGAATTCTTCCGATCTATTGCAGAAAACTGGAATAAAAACCCCTTTTCAATTGATAATTTCTTTTTTGTACTTGAATCATTCTATCAAAACAGGCTCTTTTTCTTTGATCAAAATTCTTAATTCTTAAATATATCAGAAATTAGTAAAACCAAACCTCTTCCCCCTACAAGGGGGACACAGGGGGTGGATATAATCTTAAACTACACTTTGACTTACCTTTTATAAAAACCCAAACTTGAACAGCTTATTTCAAAATTATTGTATTTTTGAACTTTTTTTTCCTGATACTTCAGGTTAAAAAAATTCGTTATACTTTGGCCTCAGTTTTATATTTGATAAAAAGAATTGATAATGCTATTTTAGTAATCAAATAAATATAAACATCATTTGTTTATTGCAGGGAGATGCATATGAAACATTTATTATTAACAGGTTTAATTTCTATTTTGTTATTATTACCAACTCCACTAAAAGCTCATCATCACATAGAAGGTTTTGATATAACCGAAAGAATAATGTCTCAGAGCTCCAAAAATCCTGATTCAGACAAAAGCAACCACTCTCAGGCTGATTTACACGACGAACCTATTACTGAAAGCTTTATAGAAGTTTCTATTGATAAACCGGAACATTTTACTCAGGGAAACAGCTTTATAGTTAACATAAAATCAAAAAAAGAACTCACTAACCCTAAAATTCAGTTTGCAGGAAAAGAAACAAAATTATATAAAATTTCAGATGGCTACTATAGAGGCATTGCAGGTGTCGACGCAGAAACAAAACCCGGAGGTTATACCATAAACGCTACTGATGATTCAAACAATTTGAATTTTTCTGAAGTTATAGAAGTGATCGCAGGCAATTTCCCTATTCAGAATATAAGTATATCTGGCTCTAAAGCCTCATTAACTGCTACTGAAGATGAATTAAATAAAGTTCAGGCTGCTAAAGACGCTATATCCGAAAAAGGATATTGGGCTGTAAAACCTTTTATTACACCTGTAAGCGGATGTATGATTTCACCCTATGGCCGTAAAAGATATCATAATGGCAAACCCACAGGCGATTATCATAAAGGCATTGACATAAAAGCCCCCTTAGGCAGACCTATTTATACTACGGAAGCCGGTAAAGTCTTAATTGCTGAAGACTTCAGGCTTCACGGTAAAACAGTAGCTATTGACCACGGACAGGGCTTAATGTCTATATATATTCATATGAATAAAATTGACGTTAAAAAAGGTGATGAATTAAAAAGAGGACAGCAAATAGGTACCGTAGGTTCAACAGGTTTTGCAACAGGTCCTCACTTGCACTGGGGTATGTATGTTAATAGCATTCCTGTTAATCCTAACCAATGGATAGTACCAGTAAAAAGTTGTAAATAGATAACTCTTAAACCCAATACATTTCTTTGCTTACTAAGTTATACCAATCCACGGAAGTAAACGATATATGGCTTTAAATTATTATAGGGTGTTTTTGCCTG
>JBFMGH010000479.1:0-3975 GCA_040752795.1 Cyanobacteriota bacterium | reverse complement strand
ACACTAACAGCCTTGCAACACGATATGCGCATTGTAGTGTCTTAAAGGTTAAAGTAGGCGAAAGGGTTAAGCAAGGTCAGATAATAGCTATAGTAGGTAGCACAGGCCACAGCACAGGCCCGCATTTACACTTCGAGGTAATTAAGAATGGGCTAACAGTTAACCCTCTGAATTATCTGACTGCTGAAAAATGAACGATTTAAATGTATTTAATATACATTAATGTAGTGTCTGAAACCGTTGATTTTGGAAAATCAAAATTTGCCAAACTACACGAAAATTTTTGCCAAACTGCACATCGGTTTATAGTATTTGAATGTTTTAAGAACTATAGAATAGGCAAATAGTTATCCAGTTCATAGTTACTAATTTCTCTGGCGTATTTACTCCATTCAATCTTTTTATTTTCAATAAACTTATTAAATATATGGTCACCAAGGCACTCTTTCAGAAGTTCAGATTTTTCCATTTCAAGTGTAGCTTCTAACAAGCTGCCAGGCAATTCAGAAATGCAATATTTTTCTCTTTGTTCCTGACTCATTTCATAAATGTCTTTTTCAACAGGATCAGCTAATTGATAGTTTTCCTTAATGCCTTTTAGCCCTGCTGCTAACATAACACTGAATGCAAGGTAAGGATTGCAGGCTGGATCTGGCGATCTTAGTTCAATACGAGTAGCATTTTCTTTGCCAGGTTTATACATAGGAACTCTAACAAGAGCTGATCTGTTTCTTCTGCCCCATGAAATATAAACAGGAGCTTCAAAACCAGGAACCAGACGCTTATAAGAGTTTACCCACTGATTAGTAACAGCTGTAAGTTCTTTAACATGTTGCAAAATACCAGCAATATAGTTTTTACCTTCTTTAGATAAGTGATACTCGTCACCAGCTTCAAAGAAAGCGTTTTTGCTGCCTTTAAATAAAGACTGGTGAACGTGCATACCACTTCCATTAATACCCGCAATGGGTTTCGGCATAAATGTGCCGTAGACACCATTTTTTCTGGCCACTTCTTTAACAACAAGTCTGTAGGTCATTGCGTTATCGGCCATTGTTAAAGCATCAGAATATCTTAAATCAATTTCGTGCTGGCTAAGAGCAACTTCATGGTGAGAATACTCAACAGGTATACCAAGCTTTTCGAGATCGAGAACAGTTTCTTCCCTAAGCCTACTACCAATATCAAGGTGTGTTAAATCAAAATAACCGCCCCTATCTAGAACAATTGGACTACCATTATCCTCTTTGAAGTAGAAATATTCAAGTTCAGGGCCAACGTAAAAAGTATAGCCCAGTTCTGTAGCCTTTTTAAGGTTTCTTTTCAATGCCCATCGAGGGTCGCCATCATAAGGGGTACCATCTGGTGTTGTGATATCACAAATCATCCGAGCAGTTTTAGTACCATCATGGTGCCATGGCAGAATCTGAAAAGTATTTGGATCTGGCATGGCAACCATATCACTTTCCTCAATACGAGCAAAACCTTCAATAGAAGAGCCGTCGAACCCCATACCCTCATCAAGAGCACCTTCAAGTTCTTCTCTAGTTATAGCAAAACTTTTTAAAAATCCTAAAACATCCGTAAACCAGAACCTAATAAACTTTACATCCTGGTCGTGCGCGACTTTTAATACATATTCTTTGTCCATAGTTTTTGCACTCGTTGCTGTAGACATATTAATTCCTTTCATACTTTCGATACAGTATAAATAAACAATAAAATTTAGTTCTTAAGTTACTTTTTAATATTATATATGAATAAAAATTTTATAGTTTTCGGGAATATTTCTTGAATGTTAAAAGTATGTTTCAAGTGTTAAATATTTTTAAATTGTTAGAGAAAATCAAGAAATATAATTTCTACAAAAGAAGTTATACCTAGTTGCAATATTAGAGTTTGGTAAAAAAAATATCTGACACATAAACATTTTGCAGCATATCTGCTATGCTTAGCCTTTGTTGCAATAAAAACAACATTTTTCAATGTTTGAAGCATTTAACCAGATATTAGCAGGATGTAACTAAATATTAAATTTAACCTGTTAATCATCAAAAAAACCTATTTATTGCTTTAATACAGTTAAATACAGGTGATTAAATTGCGTTTAACAAATGTATCTGAGAAAGCTTCATACAACAAAATTTCAGGCTTTAATAAAGCTAATAATTATTCTTATGCAATCAATACAAAAGCTGATGTGATTAGTTTTTTAGCAAAAGACTCTGAGCAGATTAAACAACTTGAAAAAGAAGCAAAATTATTGAGAGTCAAAGCTAATTATGGTGATAATATCTTTCTGGCTAAACTAGTTAACGAAGCGTTAAAAGATGTTAAAGCTGCGTGCTATAAATTACCAAAGAAAATTATCTATGCCACAGGGGACTATAAAGGGCATAATGCTTTTACCAGAGGTGCAAATATTTATTTGAACCCTGATTACAACTGGCAAGGCCTTGCTTCTATGACCAAAAGAAACTATTCTGCCGGTTATACAAGTACAGACAACCCCAAACATAATATATATCATGAAATAGGCCATGCCATTCATCAAAGATGTCACCCGATTAAATTTTTAAATCTGGTTTTATCTGGAACCCGTTTTTCACCTGATGAGCAGGTTTATATTTCTACTCAGGTAAGTATATATGCAGCCAAAACAGTTTTTGAGTTTGTTGCAGAGGTTTTTGCAGGTCAGATGGCAGGCAAAAAATATCCTGAAGATATTATGAAATATTACTATGAGCTGGGTGGCCCGGAATCTAAAACCCGATAGGTTTCTATAGATAATTTATTATCACAATGCCTCTGTTTAAGGGTTAAATAATCTGAAAAAATCAGTATGAAATTAATTACAATTCGAAAAACACATTATAGTAAATTTAGTCCATATGTAGTTTTCTTACATGGATTGGTATAACTACATATAATTTACTAACAATTACACAGTTATTATATTGTGGGTAATTTATAAATCTTTTAATAAGTAGAAAAGTAATTAAATTTTTTTATATTTGTAATGCAGCCCCTTTGTTCCCCTCACAGGGTGAATTATGTCGCTTGCCAGCGGGGCAGGGTTGCTTGCAGCATAATTGCTGCTCTCACTTTTATTTTAAAGATGTCTATTATAAATAAATACCTACAAATTCCCAAATAGAACCAATAAATTTATGGGCCACACCTTCATTGACATAATTATAAATATTAATATATATTTATAATCTGATTAATAATAGATTATTATGCAAGAGAGTAATTTATGAATAAAGTATTTTCAATATTATTTATTTGTTGTCTTTTAATAACTTCTTGTTCGGAGCCCAGTTTTGATAACAATCCCAACAGATTTATTTCAAAACCAGGTAAATTTACATTAGTTTTTCCTGAAGGTTGGATTAACACAGCAGTTAATTCCAATAAGATAGCTACCTGCTATGTAAGCAGAACCAACCCCGACAAAACAATGGGAATAGTTGTTACTTCAACCAATACCCCAATAAAAAACCCTGCGCAGCAAATGAAATTTGAAACTAACTTTTTAAAATCTCTTAGCACATATAAACCCGCCGTTGTTCAATCTGTCACAATAGATGGAAATCAGGCAACAAAAGTTACCTTAAGTGCTATAAACCCTTCAACTAGTATACCTGGTACAACAATTAGTTATATAATATTTAAAAATAATCGAAGTTTTTCAATTAATTGCAATTTTAATTATGAAGACCTGGCTAAAAATGAACCCATTTGTACAAATGTTATGTCGAGTTTTGAATTCTTTTAATATTCAGGTTCTTTCTAATTTAGAGAGTAATTTTAAAAATTTATACCCACAAATTTTAAGGTAGCAGTAAAGATTCACGATGCAATTTTCTGGTTAAATCTATCGATACCATCACGCTTTGAGTATAGTTGATTTTGTATCGTTCTTTTAATATTGCCAAATTTAGCCCTATTGTGTTGCCGTAGTGCAGACAG
>JBFMGH010000478.1:0-3641 GCA_040752795.1 Cyanobacteriota bacterium | reverse complement strand
TAAGATTATTATTTTGTGAAATAAATTATTCATACTAATTTCTCCATCAGATAAATAAAAAGCCACTCCGCAGCAAACTGTTTAAGCCCGATATTATTTTCTTATTTTCTTAGTTATACCAATCCACGAAAGTAAACGATATATGGCTTTAAATTATTCCCGGGTGTTTTTACCTACTACGCAGTAAAAACACCCGGCCTTATAACCTGGAATCTATAGATTACTTTCAAGGATCAATATATTACTAGAATTTAAATTGTCTGGCACAAGTCTTAATAATATAAATTCATAGAAATAATTAAGTTAATATCAATTATTTTCTGTAATCTGATAATTATTTTCAAGGTTTAGAAATAATTGAAAGTGTGTTTTATTTAATGCAAAAGGAATCAGTGTTAAATCTGATTCCTTTTTAAAACTGATATTAAAAAGCCAAGTTAATTATTATTCGTGTTCTTCAACAACTTCTTCTTTAACTTCAACTTTTTCTTCTACTGCAGGTGTTTCCTGTGTAGCAGCTGACTCGTCTACAGCGCCTTCTTCGTTAGAAGGTACAGCAGCTTCATTAACTGGAGCTTCTTCATTCATTGGAGCAGCTTCTTCATTAACTGGAGCTTCTTCATTAACAGCTGTATCATTAACTGGAGCTTCAACTTGATTTGTTGGTTCATCAGGTGTTACTGGAGGCTCTTTTTTCTGACATGCTGTAAGTCCGATTGTTGCTACTAATCCTAATACCACTAAACTTGACATTAATAATTTGTGGTTCATTTTTTTTCTCCTTATACTTTTTTAAAACTACTAGGCAGCTTTACTTTCTTTTAATCAAAAACATTTCTGATTTAATCACAAGAAGTCAAAAACATGCTATTTTATGATTGAAATTTTTACAATAGACCATTTACTACTAAACCGCCTGAAATATTCATCAAAAATCCACTTTAGAGGATATTTATGTTGGTTAAAATATTTAATATTTGTAACATTAATAAGATAAATAACATAATTTAGCTCTAAATAAAATCATAAAAATAATAAAATTAAACAATGGGCTTTAGCAATTAAAAACTATAAGGATAAAAATTAATGAATGAAGATGATAAAAAAGCAAACACTATACGTTGGTATGACAGGGATGGTATAGTTGCTAAAAGCATGAACCTTTTACAGGAAATACCCGATGATCTAAAAAGACAGGTTGCAAGTTATCTTGTTGATGATATTATCAATAGAAAGCCTTATTGTGATATGTTTCCCATTGATACACATTATATGATACTTAGTGAACAGAGAAGAAGAAGATGGTATGACTTTGATGAAACCATTCACATTTTTGTTGAACTTCTAAGGCATGCTTCTGAAGCACAGAGAGTAGCCATATCACAAATGGTTATAGACTTTATTGAAACTCTTATAGAAACTGACAGAATTGCACGAAACGAAAAATAAGTTGCTTTTGATATATCGTTTCTATTATTCAATTTTTTTTAAAAATTTACCTTGATTTTAAAACTTGAGAACTTTTTAGTGAAAAAGATTATTTTAATTAATATTTTAATAACACTTGTAATAATTTTTGTTACCGGATGTAATCAGTCTTTGTATACTAATCTGACATCTTTATCTTCTAAAAAGCCAGCTATTTCATATGATGCAGCAATACAGGGTGCTAGGCCATTTGTTGTAAGCTTTTACATGAATGGCTGTAGTGCATGTGCAAAGGCAGAGCCTGTGTTAAAATCTGTAATACCTGATTATAATGGTAATGTCGAATTTGTTGTAGTTTATCTTGCAGATAGTCCTGATATATGCCAGAAGTATGGGGTAAGGGCTTACCCAACAGCTTTTCTTGTTGACCCGGGGTCACTAAAAAAAATTGAAATTCCAAATAATCAATTATTTCAAAAACAAACTTTTATAAACTTTATTGATCAAAACTGGAAGGACTTTGCTTCTCAACTGGTTAACCAGTCTTATCGTGAAGCTCAAGATCACTATTCTAATGGTGAATATGAACAGGCTATTAATAAATATAATGTTGTTTTAGAACTACATCCTGATAATAGTAATGTAAAACAGCTTATTAAAAATGCCCAGGAGTTACTGAAAGAGCAAAAATAAGCCGGGTAAAATATTATAGGCGTTTAACCGTACATTTTCTTTTAATAATAAACATTTCAATGATAAAGCAATTTAACTATAACTGTATACTTGTTGCCAAAATTCAATTTTATAAGAGATAATAGTTGCTAAAGGATAATCGGGTCATAAATTCTCAATAAATAATATTTCAAATATGGATTCAAATACCAGTAAATCTAAACAAAACCCAGATCCAAAGAAAGCTCGCAAACTTTCTGAAGCCAAGGTTGCAGAATTATGGAATTCATATTATCAAAATAAGAATAAAACCCACTTAAGAGAAACAATTATTTTAAATTACATTCATTTAGTAAAATATGTTGTCGGTAGATTAGTAATATCTTTACCTGTTAGCATAAGTAATGATGATTTAATGGGTTATGGTATAGAAGGCTTGATTGAGGCAGTTGACCGTTTTGACCCGCAAAGAGGTCTTAAGTTTGAGACCTATGCAATAACACGCATACGTGGGGCTATTATTGACAATTTAAGAAGCCAGGACTGGGTGCCCAGAGGGGTCAGGAAGAGAACTAAAGATTTGCAAGAAGCAATAACTCTTCTTGAACAAAAATTAGGCAGAACGCCAACTGAAAGCGAGCTATCAGAGGCACTTGGGGTTTCTAAGGCTAAGCTGGCCCAGCTTCTTGCAGAAAGTAGCAATTTGCTATTGTCATTAGATGAGAGGAAAGAAGATTCTGTAAGCCAGGGAGGCGTATCTTTAATTGATACTATTGTAGACAAGGATAGCCCTGATCCGCAAAGCGAGTATGAAGCTCTTGAATTGAAAAATAATCTTTCTAAAGCCATTGGTTCTTTGCCTGAAAGAGAGAAAATGGTTATAGCTTTATATTATCACGAGAACATGACCCTTAAAGAAATTGGGCAAGTTATTAATGTTTCCGAATCAAGAGTCTGTCAATTGCATGCTCAGGCTATAATGCGCTTAAGGAGCAAATTAAGTGGATAAGGTTAAAATAAGCTATATGGGTTTTTCATCTCCGACCTCAAATACTTATATGGGCGGTATTATGGTATGTGATGAGAAAGGTTTTCCTGTTGAATTTAGGTATTCAGAGCCTATAAAACCTACTAATGTTCAGTCTGTTTTATATGGCAAATCTTTAGAAAAATATATTAAAATTGATGTTATTTCTGAAACACTTCTTAAATCTATTTCAACTTCGGTTGAAATTATGGTCGTTCATGATGAATATGTCCTTGAACATGATTTTTCTTCTAATTACACTATAATAAAGATTTCACCAACAAAGTCCCCTCCATTATCTGACCCTGGTGATAATATTAAAATTAAAGATAGGGAATACCTTCTTCAAACTATTCCTAACTCACACCCTTTAAGAATTCAATTTTCATCTGCAATGAAATTGGATGAGGTAAAAATTAAATCAGCTCTTGATGTTTTAGGTCAGGCTGGACAGACAATGGATATTGAAGAACCATTATCAAGAGTGTATAGGGCATTAGAGTTAATATGCCAG
>JBFMGH010000477.1:0-4541 GCA_040752795.1 Cyanobacteriota bacterium | reverse complement strand
TATTCCAGGCTATAATGATGCCTTTGCGGTAGAAGTCACTAAAGCCTTGCGCCAGTGGAAACAAGATACCAAGGGTATGGTTGATTTTTCTATTGTAAAAGACAAAAATCAAGCAGATATTATTGTTAGCTGGGCACAAAAAATTCGCAAAGAAGATTATTTTGATCAGGCACAGGGGCATAGTTATGTCTGGGGTATCACCCATTTAGGCAATCCAACTAATATTGTTCTTAGTACAACTCATCCTTTGAACAGCTCTCAGCCACTTAATGAGCAAAATATATATATGATTTCACTTCATGAAATTGGACACTCTCTAGGTCTATGGTGGCACACCAGAGATCCACAGGATATTATGTATCCTGACTTTATAATACCTTCCAGAACTTCTAAAGGAGCCAGAATTATTTTAAATCAAAATAAAGGATCGCTCTCTAAAAGAGATATAAGCAATATTATTGCTCTTTATAATAGAAACGATACACTTGTTTTAAATAATTTACCAAGAGGAAAAGCAATTGAACTTTTACTACAAAATAATTCTATAATTGGTGCTGTTGAAACTACCGGTTCTGCAGCCGCAAGCGTAGCAACCAAAACCAATAAGCTTAATATTGATCTTGGTAAATCTCTTGCATATCTTAAAGAACACCCAGATAGCTATGAAGCTTATAACAACATAGGTCTAGTTTATCTTGAAAATAATGATTATGATAATGCTGTTAAATATTTAAATAAAGCAATTAGTATTAATTCTGATTATGCAAAAGCCTACTTTAACCTGGGCCTTGCCTATTCAAAACTGAATAATTTTGGAATGGCTATATCTAACTATGAAAAATACTTAAACCTAGAACCTGATGCACCTAATACAGATGTTGTTGAAAAAGAAATACAAAGACTAAAACAACTAACATTTAACAATTAATAATTTTTACAATACAAAAAGGGGCTAATTATAGCCCCTTTTTGTTATTTATACTATTCAAAACTAATCAAATAATTCGCTAACAGACGATTCATCATGAATTCTTGCTATAGCCTCGCCAAGAAGCCCGGCTATGCTTAACTGCGTAATCTTGCCAATCATGTCTTCAGGTTTTAAAGGTATTGTATTTGTAACTATAACTTCAGTAATAGGTGCTTCTTCAAGCCTTTGTATTGCCGGGCCACTAAACACAGGATGCCCTGCACATGTATAAACATCTCTGGCACCTTCTCTTATTAAGAGTCTGGCTGCCTCACAGATTGTTCCGGCCGTATCAATCATATCATCAATCAGTATTGCGGTTCTACCAGCTACATCACCAATAACATTACTAACTTCAGCAACATTATGAGCACTCCTTCTTTTGTCAATAATTGCTATAGGAGCATTTAACTTCTTAGCAAATACACGTGCTCTTTCAACACCACCAGCATCAGGGCTAACCATAACAACATCTGGCAGGTTTTTTTCTTTTATATATTTAATAAGTACTGGTGTTGAATATATATGATCAACTAAAATATTAAAAAATCCCTGAATCTGACCTGTATGCAAATCCATAGCTAAAATTCTATCGGGCCCTGCAGTAGTAAGAAGATCCGCAACTAGTTTTGCTGTTATAGCTTCACGACCTGCAGTTTTTCTATCCTGTCTTGCATAACCATAATAAGGAATTACTGCTGTTATGCTTCTGGCACTTGCTCTTTTAAAAGCATCTATCATTATCAATAATTCCATAAGATTTTTATTTACAGGATTACAAGTTGGTTGCACAATAAAAACATCGTCACCACGAATGCTTTCTTGTATCTGGACATATATTTCTCCATCACTAAAATTTTTTACTATCATTGGTCCGACAACCGTGCCAAGATAATCAGCAATTTCATATGCTAATTGTGGATTTGATCTACCTGTAAATATTTTTATTTCGTTACGTGAACGAGTTTTATTGTCTTCTTCCAATCGTGGTAAATGCATTTCAATTGCCACCTTAGATATCCTCCATTATTTTTTGGAAAGTGCTTTATCTTCTTTTTGTTTTAGTTTTTTGTCAACCCATCCTTCAATATTTGTTTGCTTTTGCCTTGCTATTGCAAGAGAAGCTTCCGGTACTTCTTTAGTTATAACAGATCCTGCAGCAACAAAACTATTTTCATTTAATGTTACTGGTGCAACTAAAACACTATTGCTACCAATTTTAACGTTATCTTTTAATATAGTCTTGCTCTTTAGCTTTAATAATGAATCATAATTAGCAGTAATAGTTCCGGCTCCTATATTAACTTCACAGCCTAATTCAGCATCACCAATATATGAAAGATGAGCAGCATTTGTATTATTTCCAATAGTTGATTTTTTAACTTCAACAAAGTTTCCTATTCTAACTTTATTACCAATAATAACATTATCCCTTAAATTCGCAAAAGGACCAATAGTAACATCATCACCTGTTTTAACATTAGATAATTTAGACATTGTAACAGTATTATTTTTACCTATTTCAACATTACCAGTAATAAAAACATTTGGACCTATAACTGAATCCGCTTTAATATAATTATCACCTGCTATATAACATCCCGGCATAATCGTACAATCATTTTCTATAATAGTCTCAGGTGAAATAAAAGTGTTTTCAATATCTACAATATTAACCCCCTGCGATAACAGCTGCATTATTTTGTTTTTGCTAAGTTTTTTTGTAGCCACAGCTAACTCATATTTAGAATTTATACCAAATATTTCATCTTCTAATGCAATATTATGAGCATTAACAATAAGTTCTTTGTTTGTTGCCCATTCAACTATATCTGTTAAATAATATTCCCCTTGAGAATTACTGGTATTAAGCTCTAAAAAAGCAGGGGCAATTTTTTGCCATTCAATACAATATACACCTGAATTAATTTCTTTTATTTTTCTTTCTGCCTGGCTGGCATCCTTTTCTTCTACAATTTTTATTACAGTACCTTCCATACCCCTGATTATTCTGCCATAATTTGCAGGGTTTTCAAGTTCAGCAGATAAAATACTTAAATCAGATCCTGAAGCAATATGTTTTTCAAGAAATAAATCTATTGTTTCATTTCTTAACAAGGGTGTATCACCGCATAATATGATCACAGTACCGTCAAAATTAATAAAATCATTAAATACTTGAAAGACTGCATGCCCTGTTCCCAGTTGCGGTTCTTGCAATAGACAATTTATATTTTCATAATTATTATTTTTTAAAAACTCTTTAACTGATTCTGCTTTATGGCCTAATATTACATAAATGTCTTCTTGTTTTATAAAATTAATTGCGGTTAAAACACGCTCGATTAAAGTTTTACCCAATATTTCGTGTAATACTTTTGGGTATTTTGATTTCATTCGGGTACCTTTACCCGCCGCCAGTAAAACAGATTTTATATTTTTGCCACTCACTTTTATTTTGAGTCCGTACTTACTAGTTACTTAAATTATTAAACAAAAACAGTTTATATACAGTGTTATACAACTATTACTTAAATAATATTTACATCTAACAATTATTTTTATTATCTTTAATTGGCTAAAACCTTATTCATATAACTAAACCAGCTAATTGTAAATAATAAATGATTATTTTAAGCAAGACTATTATTTCATATATTATAATATGTTTTCTTTAATAGTATATTTTAATTAAGAATTTTAGGTAATTTAATGTATATTTTTATACATTAAGGTTATTCTATCTCTTTAAAGTTTAAATAATATGTGCTATTCTGTTAAAGAGTATTAGCGTTTCAAAGAAATCAAATTTTATCAACTTAATTTTTTAATTACAAACCGAGGAGTGGTATATGGATACATTCATTTTACTGGCTAAAATATTTGGTATATCATTCACATCTGGTATTAATTTATATGCAACCGTCGCATTAGTTGGGCTTGCTATACGTTTTAACTTCATAACTAACTTACCTGACCAGCTTAATATTCTATCAAATGAGTATATTATTGGCACTGCACTAACCCTTTATGTCTGTGAATTTATTGCAGATAAAATACCGGCCTTTGATAGTGTATGGGATTCTATACATACCTTCATAAGGCCATTTGCCGCTGCAATGTTAGCACTAATGGCCGCAGGCGACTGCCCTCTTTACATACAAATTATTGCTGTATTAGTTGCAGGTGCAGTAGCAGCTACTTCACATACTGCTAAGTCTGGTATAAGGCTTCTTGTAAACACATCGCCCGAACCTTTCTCCAATTCTATTGTTAGTATAGCCGAAGACATAGGGGTATTTGTCCTTATAACACTAATTTTAACTCACCCTATTATAGCTGCCATAATTGTGGCAATATTATTATTAATAATTATATGGTTTGGCCCAAAACTATTAGGATTTATAAAATTTACGCTTAAATCTATAGCTTTAAGAATATGCAGTTTTATGCCAAATGATAAACATATTAACGTTGAAATAATTCCACAAAAACACGATAAATATCTCAATAAAGTGCTGGAACAGTCAGAAAAAGTTTACTTAACAATAGAAACAACTTTCAATGGCGA
>JBFMGH010000476.1:0-2108 GCA_040752795.1 Cyanobacteriota bacterium | reverse complement strand
GAACCCTTTTATAGTTCTCTGAGCTTATTTATTGATATTTTTACACATAAGTATTCTTTTGAGGTTCTGTTTTATGATAAAAGTTATAATTTACTTCAAAAAGCACATTGAGATTACTATTAAAGCTTTAACAAATTTCACAAGGTGCAAAATATGCTATTCTTTTGTTTATATCAATAACAATAACCTAAGATGGGTTAACATAGAAAAAAATCGCCATTAATATTCCTACAATCCAGCAATAATATGCAAAACATAACAGGTTATATTTACTAATGAATTTAATAAAATATTTTATACAAAGATAACCAACAATTCCAGCTACTAAAGCACCACTTATTAATGCTATCCAGTTAAAATTATCCATATGTCCTTCTTTAAAGAATTTTATACCTTCATAAAGAGCAGCTAATATTATTATAGGCGAACTCAAAATAAAAGAAAATTTTGCAGCTGTTACCCTGTCTAATCCACTAACAAGGCCCGCAGCTATTGTTGTTCCAGAACGGGAAATACCAGGAAGTATAGCAAACCCCTGTGCTAACCCAATAATTATTGCTTTTAACCAGTTAACTTCGTCAGTCTTGTTTTTATTCTTCTCAGAAAGAAAATGAGAAACAAACAGCAACCCCCCTGTAATTAACAACATAAAACAAACTATAAAAGGGCTTCTTGTAAGCTCTTCCGCAATATCTTTCCCAGGGAAAGCTATTAATATTGTGGCTAACGTTCCAATACCTAGAAAGAATAACATTTTATTATTTACTGATAAACTCACATAATTAGTTGAAATATCTGTCTTGAAAGTTTTTAACGATTTAATTTTATATAATTTAAAGTGTTCTAAAATATTTTTCGGACTCAAAATTGCTGAAAGCTCAGGCCAAAAATAAACAAATATTGCCACTAAAGTTGCAATATGAACCAGAATGTCCAGAAAGATCTCTTCAGGGTTACCAAGTGGCAGGTCTGACCCGGTAAAATATTTATATAGAGCAGTAGTTATAACAAGATGCCCTGAACTACTAACAGGTAAAAACTCTGTTAAACCCTGAATTATACCAATAAGTATTGCTTGAAAGATATTCAAATTTTACTCCTTCACTTTTGATAATATATATTCATCTAACAACTTTTTTTCCTGATCTGTAAGGTTAGCCTGTTTTATTAAATCAGGTCTTCTATCATATGTTCTTATAATAGATTGCGTTCTACGCCAGTTGTTTATATTTTTATGATGACCAGAAAGTAATATTTCTGGAACTTTCATCTCTCTATACTCTGATGGCCTTGTATAATGAGGATATTCAAGTAATCCATTACAGAAAGATTCCTCTTTTGCTGAATCATCTTTCCCTAAAACTCCCGGCAATAACCTTGCTGTAGAATCAATAATACAAAGTGCCGCAAGCTCACCACCGGTCATAACGAAGTCACCAACAGATATTTCCATAGGCTTCAGGCCAGTTCTTATTCTTTCATCAAAACCTTCATAATGCCCACAAAGAATAATTAATTGATTATAAGCAGTTAATTCTTTAACAATATTCTGATTTAAAGGTTTGCCCTGAGGTGTAGTCATAATTAAAATAGATTTGGTTTCTTTTTTTATCGACTCCACCGCAGAAAAAATAGGTTCACACATCAAAACCATTCCACTACCACCGCCATATGGTGTATCATCGACTGATCTATGAACATCATAAGTAAAATCTCTCGGATTAACAGGCTCAATAGATATTATGCCATTTGACCTGGCCCTTCCAATAATACTTGCAGAGCAATACATATGTATAATATCAGGGAATAAGGTTATTATACTATACTTCATTATCCAATAACCCTGGTATAGAATTGATCACAATTTTATTTTCATCAAAATTTATTGTTGGCACAAATTTTTCTACAAAAGGAATAAGTATTAATCTACCCTCAGCATTTTTAACTTCTAATAAATCATCTGCAGACTTACCACTTAAAACAGAGACAACCTTTCCTACGAGACTATTATCAGAATTGTATACATTTAGACCAATTAAATCATTAATGAAATATTCTTCCCTGTCTAAAGGTGCCAGAAGTTCTTTTTTTTGTTTTAATATTGCCCC
>JBFMGH010000475.1:0-2200 GCA_040752795.1 Cyanobacteriota bacterium | reverse complement strand
TTTTTGCCTGCGTAGCAGGCAAAAACACCCTAGAGTAATTTAAAGCCATATATAGTTTTCTTTCGTGGATTGGTATAAGTTATGCAAAGATCTCACAAAAGGGGGGCACGTATCAGCTTATGCTGTAAGAGAACTGATTATTGAAAAAACTTTATTTGTTTGTTAAAAAGATCCAAAAGCCTGAACAGTTTCATCTGGTGTGTAAGCAGGCACTCGTTGTCCATATTTGGTTACATAAAGGAATATATGATCCTTGTATCCTCCGATGCTCATCCATAGAGGGTAGCCATACTGTTCAGCACAATATTCTGTGTTGTAAACAACAAAATTATTGACATCTTCTCTAGACATGCCCTGTGTTGTAGTGAATCTATCGGTAGCTGTAGCCAGTTCTTCGTCGTATGGTTCAATGTTACTGATGAAATATTTTTCTGGATGTTCGGCTATTGGTGAATATTTTCCCAGTGTAAAGGGGCCCATTCCGTATGAGTGAATAATTTTTTTATTTTTAATAAGCACATTGATAGATTCCATGGCTTCTAGCAGTTCTTCAGATGGAAAACCGAAGAAGAAAAATGCGTGGTTCCATACGCCAGCATCGGCAGTATTTTTTAGTGTTTCAAGGTAAGCATCTTTTTTAATGCCTTTGTTGATAAGATCCAGAATTCTATCGGAGCCTGATTCAAGCCCCCATAATAGCATTTTCAAACCTGCTTTAGAAGAAGTTTCGCATGTTTCTTTGTCGAATCCTATTTCTGCTCTGGCACAGGTGTACCAGGCTATATCAAGTTTGGTTTCATTTATAGTTTTGGCAAGGCTTTTCATATAGTTTGGTGAAATAGCTTCATCGACGAAGTAGAAGTATTTTGTATTATATTTTTCAGAGAGTTCTTTTAGTTCTTTAACCATTTTTGATGGTGTTTTAATGGCGTATTTATTGCCGAAGTCGTGATCACAGAATGTGCATTTTTGCCAGTAGCAGCCTCTTGAAGATTGAACAGGAAATATTATATCGCCACCGAGGTAGAGTGAAAGATCAAGCCCGTCAAAATCTGGTGTAGGAAGGTTATTAAGATTATACGGTGTTCTTGATGAATTAATTATAGTTTTGTTATCTTTTTTATAGGCTATGCTGGGTACATTTGATATACCCTCGTTTTTTTCAAGTGCTTGAACGAGTGTTAATAGTGCTATTTCGCCTTCTCCGTAGGTGATAGAATCAGTAAAATAATCAAAAATTTCTGGTCTTTCATCGACTATATCGAGGAGTCTAGTGAAAGAATTGCCACCTATATTGACGTGGGCATGAGGCAATAGGGCTTTTATTTTTCTGGCTAGTGTTAAACCGCCTATTAGCTGGGTATTGCAGCCTATGGAGATGCCTACGAAGTCAGGGTTAATTTCTATGATATCTTTTAATAAGGTATTATTATAATATTCTAAGAATATATTAGATTCTTCATCGTCAGCAGCTTCTTTAATAGATTCAATGGATAGTTTATAGTTTACGTGTTGATAGAAATTAAAGTGTAATTCTGAAGGGAAGTAGGCCAGCCCGCAGGCCTGCAGCGCATATTTTAAATGAAAAATGGCTTCGGCCAGTAGAAGTGGTTGATAGAACATATCAGGTGTTTTCAGAATTTTAATAGCTCTTTCGGTATTAGTTTCAAGTTCAGGCCACCAGGGTTCGAGTTCTTTGAATAGTTGTTGAATGACCTTATATTTTATCTGGGCTTTTTCAGGTAGTACATAAAGGTTTCCTGACGCACCGAGAAGTTTGTTGCATCTATCCATAAAGGTATCAACTTTATTTTTAACCCCAGATATAAAGTCTTTAGATAAAATATAGTTGTAAAACTCTATATTTGCGTCTCTTTGAATGACCTCAATGTTGTTGGCTCTTAAATAAGCCGTCAGAACAGGCACGCTTAAAGGCGGAGAGAATGGTGTCCACTGAGGTGGAAACAATAATAAAGTTTTCATCAAAAATAAACCCAAGTTATCATTTAAATCAATATAATGATATCAGATTAGCTAAAAAATGGTTAGTGAACAAAAAGTAACATATTAAATGGTATATTTTTATTGATTATTTAAGAAATATTTATCTTGAGGGTTTTATTGTAAAGTCATTTAAAAAAAGAAAAACTGTATAAGTAGTGCAGGTGTTTTTTTTAGCGGTAATAAATCTTAAAATTTG
>JBFMGH010000474.1:0-8463 GCA_040752795.1 Cyanobacteriota bacterium | reverse complement strand
AATTACAATAAAAATACTTTATTATAATAATATCGGAAGTAAGTAAGGAAGATTAGGAATTCAATTTATCCCACAAGAGTATGCAAGTTACGGAATAAGGAGGCCAGTCGGCTTCTTTTTTATTTTGTTCTCTATTAATGTTTATTCCTGATTAATATTATTTCGAACAACTGCTTACAACATAATTTTTTTTAATTTTTTAAAGATCACCCTGAAATCACCCCAAATTTCACCATACCGGGCTATAGAAATTATTTAATAAATCCCTTATTATGATATTATCAGGAATAAGTAAAGAAGAAGGAATGAAATTAAGTTAATCCCACAAGAGTATGCAAGTTTAACGGAATAATGAGGCCTTTAAGGCTTCTTTTTATTTGTTCCTAATTCCAGGCCCGACCAGATAATATATTATAATACCTTATAATGCTCTACAAATCCCTGCATTCTTTTCAGAATAGCAATATCACCCTTTTATAACCCCAAATTTCACCATGCCGGGCTATAGATCTAATATAATAAATGATTTATTATATTATTATCGGAAATAAGAAATGTAAGTTCTTTGAGTAAAATCCCCGTAAACACACACAAGAGAATGAGCAAGCAAGTTTAAGCCCTTTAAGGGCTTTTTTCTTTTGTCTTTAATTTATTACATTTCTAACGACTTCTTCAACAATTGTTGAAATATCATCAAAAGAAATCCCCTCATTTAATCTTAGCACACAAGCATCTTGATGCCCTCCACCATCTCCAAACCCAAGTTCTTTTAATTCATCCAAAATTTTTATGGCACTATCATCACCAGAATAAATTGTTAAAATAGATGATTTTTTCATTGCATTATACTCAGAAACAATAAATACACTGGCCTTATTCAGGTGAGTTTGCTGAATAGCATTTGCTTTAATCAGGTCAATAAATGAATTTAAATTAATTTTTGATTCTCTTGATCTTAAAGAACCTACAAAATTCTTTAATGATTTTCTATTTTGAATATCTACAAAGCCATAGGGATCACTTGCAGAAGGTTGTTTTACAATAACACCATTAATTCTTAACTTCTTATTAAATATTTCTGATAACTTATCTCTTACTTTATCTGAAACAGAATCATTAACAGCTGTTTTTATTGCCCTCATATTTTTTTCATGCTCTTTAGATCTGGTATTCTGTATCAACCATCTGTAATAAGCTTCTGTAGCATTCATTAACTGGCCATTAGGAGCTTCGGCCCTCTTGACAGATGTTTTAAAAAACTGCGGTATATCAGAATCATCAACAAACCTTGCTCCGGAATCAGTTGCTATTCCAGCAGCTACAGAGTACCTATAATGCTTAACTGGTATCGGGTTGGCGTTATTCATTCTGGCAATATCTACTTCGGCTTCAATTTCTTTATCAAGTTTAGCTATCATTTCAGAAGCTGATGTAGTATCTGATTCTCGCCAGAATAAAATATTTTCTCTCTTTAAAGATTTATTTAATAATTGCAGTTTATTAATCCAATTTTCTTTGTTAGTTACTCCATTCATTGGGTCTGGATGATGATCAATAATAATAACTTTATTTGCCCGAGAAACTTCATATAAAACTTCATTTCCAAGCCTTTCAGGTATAGCACAATCTGTTATAACTGCAAGATCAAGCGATAATTGCGGAATTAGATATTTAATCTTATTGTGATCTTTCACAAAAGATTCTATATTTCTGCCTGAAAATATTGAAGGTAAACTTCTAAACCGTCGAGGTATATTATCATCAATAATAGGATATGAAGTTTTGCCCAGACTCTCTAAAATACCGCAAATTCCTAAACAACTTCCTAAAGCATCTCCATCTGGTTTTTTATGAGAGGCAACCATTACTTTTTTTATGTCATTATCAGTTAATATATCTAATATCTTTTTCTCAATATCACCAAATTGTTTTGACCAGCCAAAAGAAATATCGGAGGCCCTGGAAATGGTTTTGCTTCCAAACAATAATTCTCTCAAATCATTTCTGGCCTTAATTACATTATTATTTACCTTGCAAGACTCTTGCGCCTGCAACGACCTGCCAGCAACAACTTTATTCTGATAATTTTGTTGAATATTATTAATATACATACAAAACCGAAAACAAGAGGAGATACTAAATATATAACCCTTCTAAATAATAATTATTGCCAGAACAACCAAAAAAAATATTAAAATGTTACATAATTTTTAATATGTCATTGCCCCGACATTTTTATAATTGTTAGAATCCGGAATATTTGTAATATTTGTATTTTTATTCTTTTTCTCTAATCCTTCAGCTACATCATTTATAAACCTTTTTGCTGCATTAATTGGAACAGCAAAGCTTATGCCGATATTAGATTTGTTATTATCAGGATTATATATTGACTGATTAATACCAATTACTTCACCCTTTGAATTTAACAACGGCCCACCAGAGCAACCAGGGTTTATTGCTGCATCTGTTTGAATTCTGCCTCTGTCATAATCAATTCTGCTTATTATCCCTATTGTCAGAGTTCTTTCAAAACCAAACGGATTTCCAATAGCAAGTACCTTTTGGCCTACTCTAACTCTTGTTGAATCTCCTAACTCCGCTGAAGGCAAGTT
The DNA here is from genome assembly GCA_040752795.1 of Cyanobacteriota bacterium. Taxonomy (GTDB): domain Bacteria; phylum Cyanobacteriota; class Vampirovibrionia; order JBFMGH01; family JBFMGH01; genus JBFMGH01. The sequence continues at coordinate 5,848 of JBFMGH010000474.1, read as the reverse complement.
AAATTCAGGATTAATTTTTACAAGAGCCAGATCATCATTCTTACCTGTTATAGCCAGTAGCTCACCTTGATAACGTCTGCCTGAAGCCATTGCAACACTAATCTGTTTTGCCTGTCCTACCACATGACTACTTGTTAATATAATTCCATTTGAATCCACTATTATACCAGTTCCGCTTGAAGCACCCTTGCTTACATCAGCTGTAACCGTCACAACACTAGGTGATACCTTTTCATAAACATTAATATTGACACTTTCATCACTTGAATAAATGTATGGCTGTTCAGCTATAGCAATATTAGAACTATATACCATAGTTAATGACAATATTAATAAAGATATTGCTATTTTTATTATCCTGAACTTAGTCACTGATTAATACCCACCTCTCATGTTGCTGAACATATAGATTAATCCACAAATACATACCTATTATGTCAGATCTTTTTAGAATGGTCTATTAAAAATTTCATATTCAACTTTTTCAGAAATACACAGTTTGATAATTTGCACTATTATTTAATTTGCAAGACTATATTTTATTAAGATTGTATAATTTTGTGGTTAATATTTTGAAACAATAATCCTGTGTTTATACACTAATCCACGGAAGTAAACAATATATGGTTTTAAATTATTCTAGGGTGTTTTGCGCAGCAGGCAAAAACACCCTGCCTCTATATATAAATTACTTTCAAAAATCAGTATACTTTATAATACTAATTGAATACAAATGTATTGTGGCATTTATTATAGATAAATTGAACGTTACAAGATATTGACATCTTATTTAGTAAAAAAATATTAATAAATACTACATTTATAAATTATTTTGAAATAAAATAACATTAATTATTGGGAATTTAATTATTTTATTATAGGCAAACAAACATCAGGTATTTTTATACCCGGAGATTATTACAGGGGGAGAATTGTGTTTATAAATAATATTAACTATAACTATATTGTAAAAAATGAACAGCTTTTATCTGCCCCAAAGCAGACCCCACAAAAGTTCTTGAATAATGACACCTTTGAAAAAAAACAAAATATTACTTTTGCAGGCTTAAACAATGTTCAAAAAATTTCTGCTCTAGTTTTAGCAGTATTAGCACCAGTTGTTTATCATTTATACAAAAAGGATCAACAAAAAGCACTGTCCTTTGAAAAATTGCCTCAAGATGAAAAACAAAAGTTGTTACAAGTCTTTGACTCCTTATTCAAAAGTGAAAAGAATGTTTTGCTAACACTGATTTCTAAGAAGCCCTCTGCTTACACTACCTTACCTGCACATGAATTTGAAACCTTCTGTAAATATAGAAACTTGTTTGAATCTGATACCATAAAATTCGTAGCTGAAAACCCGGATAAACAATACTCAAGAAATTTCCGAAGACTATTCATAATGAATGTTCCTGAAACTAAAAAGATAATCGATAACAATATTGATTTTTTCAGATACCGATTAAACGATAAATCTTTAACGACTGACCAAACTCTTGATATTCTTTTGAAAGACGATTCACCGTTATTAAATATTCAGAACTACCATGATTTCATTGGCCTTTGCCTCGGGTTTCCTTTGACAGATACATTCTTATTTAAAGCTGAATCAGATATTGATAAAATGATTCGTTATTTAGAATCTAAAGATAAAGGTAAATCTAATCAGGCAGTTATATTAAAAACTGTTTTCAGTTTAATTCGCCCTGATCTAAAAGATCATATCAGACGTTTATCTGACGAACTTAAACTGGCAATTCAACAAATGCCTCTTCCTAAACCTCAAACATCTTTTCCTGAAACAAGTTACTATAGATTTATAACCTGGGATAAACAGTGCCCTGAAATGAAAGAGATAAATCAAAAAATTCAAACCGGCAGTGAAGAGGTTATAAACATTTTTCATAAACCTTCTGACGTTTTGGATAAAATGCTTGAATTAAAACAATAATCTTAAAAGGTACCTGAAAGGTACCTTTTAATTCTTAGTATATTTATTCTTTCTTAAATCATTCTTTCATAGCAACTACGTATTAATTTATTTCATCAGGTGCTGGTGCATTAGGTTTTGTATCTATAACAGGTGATGACATACCTGATGTATCTAGCTTAGGCACTACTGCCTTGTTAACATTTGTACTTGGCGCATGTTTTTTAGGCTCAGTACCTGGTTGAAATTGCTTTTCAACAGCATTAGGTGTATCAGGGTTAGCTAGCAAACCTGTTAAAGGATCTATTTTCTTTGTCACAACTTTTGATGGCTCTTTAAACTGTCTTGGAGGTATTTTTAATTCAGCATAATATTTAGTGGAAAATTCTTTCCAGGCTTTCGCACAATTACTACTAAATACCCCTTTTAATGGTTTGTTTTCATCGTTACCCATCCAGACAGTTGTAACAGTATCAGGTGTAAATCCGGTAAACCATATATCTCTAATCTCGTCCGATGTTCCTGTTTTACCTGCTACTACTCGATCCGGCAATATTGCCGATCTGCCAGTACCTTTATTTACAACGTCTATAAGAATTGATGTTAAAATACTTATTGAGTTAGAATCAATTACCTTTACCGGGTGAGGTTCGTTAATCTCTAGAACTTTTCCCTGACTATCTTCAATTCTTCTAACAACTATAGGTTCAATATAAACACCTCCACGGGCAATTGTTGTAAAAGCCGTTGCCAGTTCAATGGGAGGTATACCAGAAGAACCAAGAGCAATAGATAAGTTTCTATCAATGTGAGATTTAATGCCAAGTAATCTTGCAGTTTCAATAATAGAATCAGGGCCAACTTTGCTTGCTACTCTGACTGTTGGCGTGTTTCTTGATAAATATAAGGCTTTTCTAACAGTCATTGTTCCAAGATATTTATTATCCCAGTTATGAGGGCTCCAGCTTGTCCAGCCATCTGATAATGTAATTGGCGCATCCTGTATAACTGTATCAGGAGTTATAACTCCTTTTCTAAAACCTGTAAGATAAACAATAGGCTTGAAACTTGAACCTAAAGCCCTTTTGCTTTGAGTAGCTCTATTAAAGTTACTTTTATCAAAATCAGTACCACCAACTATACAGCTTATATAGCCATTATCAACATCTATTGAAACAATGGCACCCTGTTTAACCTTTGTATATGCTGGCATACTTTTTATTGTTTTATTTAAAACATCTTCTCCAATTTTTTGAATCGCAGGATTTAAGGTTGTATAAACTCTTAAACCTCCACGCCTTACAACATCTTTTCCATATGTTTTTTCCAATTCAGAAATAACATATGTAACAAAATAGGGGTATTTACTTGTCTGCTCTATTGATGGGGCAAAATTAAATTTATAGTTTACAGCTGTTTCATATTGTTTCTCTGTTATAAAACCGTCTTTAAGCATTTTATCCAGAACTATTTTCTGTCTTTCTTTTGCTCTATCAAAATTTGTATATGGTGAATAATCACTCGGCGCTTTTAATAATCCTGCCAATAAAGAGGACTGGGCTAAATTTAAGTCTTTTGCAGATATTTTAAAATATCTTTTTGCTGCCTTTTCAATTCCGTATGACCTGTTTCCCCAGTAAACCTGATTTAAATATAGTTCTAAAATCTGCTTTTTATCATACATATTTTCAACACGAACTGCCAGAATTGCTTCAGCTATTTTTCTTTGAAGTGTTCTTTCTGGTGTAAGAAATAAGTTTTTAACTAATTGCTGTGTTACAGTTGAACCACCCTGTTTTGAATCACCGGATTTAAAATTAATTAAAAACGCCCTGAAAATACCTTTTAGATTGATTCCATGGTGCTCATAAAACATATCGTCTTCTGTTGACAATACTGCTTTTTGAATGTTTTTGGATATTTTCTCTAACGGAACCACAACCCTATCTTCATCACCGTGAATATTTGCTACCAGATTATCATTAATATCAAAAATTAACGTTGTTTCAGATGGCTTATGATTTTCAAGCAACCTTACATCTGGAAGATCTTCAGCGCTCATTGCTATAGCATGACCCAGATTTATTGATAAAATAGCTATACCAACTATTACAGATAATATTGTTACAAATATTATTAATGAATAGGCCTTTTTTCTTGTTATTTCTGATCTTGTGGGTATATCCAGTGGAGATAACCCCTCTTTGATATTAGAAAAATAATTTTCATTTTCTGACATCTTATAATTCACCTGCTAGAAATTAGTTAACATAGATATGTAATATTATCCTATAACCCGGTTAAAAAGTCTTATTAATAAAGCTTTCTTAACAAATAATTATTCTTTAAAACACTTCTGCAGAACTATATTAATAAAAGAACTTCAACACCTGAGAATAAATATCGCCGACTAAAGAACCGCTAAAAGGGCATTTTATGTTAATTATAACCGAAACATACTATATTATTTAAATAAACCGGGGTTAAGTAACTTTAAACTAAAGAAATGATTTCTATTTCTATTTCTATCAACTCTTTGGTTATGTTTCCAATCTATTCAACACTAAAAAATATTGAAAAATATTCTTCAAAACCTTTTTTAAGATTTTCAGCAATTTCTTCAATAGAAATTTTATTTACCAAGATTTCATTTAAATTAAGGCAATTTAACATCCCTGGATCTACGTTAAAAACCTTTGATGCAAGTTTAAAATCCTGATTTATTAATATTGAACCATGCTGTAGAATAAAGCCATTTTTTCTTAATTGAGCACTACCTGCAATTTTCTTCCCATTATATTCTAAATCAGCTCCTGTTGAAACAGCCATACATGCCTCTGAATTAGTATATGTTTTTTCAGAACTAGCAATATAGGCTTCTATCAGGCCCATTCTTCTCAAGCCTTGTATTAAAGCCCCTGATATATGTTTATAAGACTTTGCTATGCTATGCCCTTCTTCTATATAGCTTGAGTTTACAATAAAACAATATGTTATATCACCTTGATGTAACACAGCTCTACCACCAGTCGGCCTTGTGACAATATCAATATTATTTTCTTTACAATACTCACAATTAATATTTCTATCAGTTTGATTTCTTCCAAGCGATACTGCAATAGGTTTCCACAGATATATTCTTAATATGCCGGTATAATAATTTTCAATACATTGATCTAAATAATTTACATCATTTATCATGTTTATATTTGCACTGTTATAACCAGAGTAAATATATTTCCAGCATTGTTTCAATAGTTTTAACCTTTTGTTAAAATACTTTGCTTTGTGTTAATATAATTAAAGTACAGACAAGGTTTTAAGAAAAGTTTTGAAATTTTTATGAAATCTAAACCACATATTCTTATTGTTGAACGAGAAGAAAGCGAAATAAATAAGCTTAAAACTGTTCTTGGGGGTATTTATAATGTATTGGTGGTAGGAACGACTCCCGAAGCTATTACTGAAATTAGTAATGATAAAGAAAAATACTCTCTCATTATTGTTGCACTCAATATGCCTGTTCTAAACGGGTATTTATTCTGCCTGTCTCTTAAAAAAGACATTAAAGTTAAAGACATTCCAATTTTAATAACCGGAACTCTTGTTGATTTCACAAAAACTGAAGTTCCTGATGGTTTAAGAATCGGGGATTATGATAGATTAATTAGTCCATTTGAAAACAAACTGGTTGTAGATCTTGTTGAAATTAGCCTTGAAAAAAAAGGAATGCTTAAAAGACTCATCAAAATGAACATGATTGATGAAGAAAACCCAATGCATTCAAAAGAATATTTTGAAGAACTTTTAAATCTTGAACTTTTAAAAGCTTTTAAACTGGATAATACTCTTAATTGCCTTTCTATAGAAACTTCCAATGATGAAATCAGAGAAAACTTAATATCATTAATTAAA
>JBFMGH010000473.1:0-6802 GCA_040752795.1 Cyanobacteriota bacterium | reverse complement strand
AGGCATTGGTTAAAATGGAAACATTAAATATTGTATAAATAATATTAACAAGGAGAAATTAGTATGACAACAGAATCAAAAGTAAAAAATTATGAAGATTGTCTTAACCAAATGAAAGAAGACCTTAATATAGCTCAAACAACAGGGCAGGAGAAAACAAATTACCTCCAAGAGCTGCAAAGCAAACTCGAAAGCAAAAATAATGAAATTAATGAGTGTTCCAGCAACTTAAAAAAAAGCACAAAAAGAACTAGAAACAGCTAAAAACAACCATCAATCGTTCAGAGAGAAACGGCAAGCCGCTTTATTAAGCAATAAAGATCATACTGATATCACTAAAAATCTAAAAGAAAATCAGGAAAAGATTGAACTGCTGGAAGATACCGTTATTCCTTTACAGGCTCAACTGGATGGATTGAAAATAGAAAAAGAAGCTCTGGAACGTGAAATAAATGAAGCTGAAGAATTGTTGCAGGCCAACAATAACTATATTGAAGAGCTAGAAGCCTGTATTGAGTTTAATGAGGTTGCTGAAAAAATCGCTCCAGCAGTACAAAAGGTTAATCAAATTATAAGAAGGAGAGGAACTAAAAACAACCCTTTTAAAACTGTACAAACCCATAACGGTGAATATTTCAGTAATATTGATTGGGGTTTTACCAATAATGTATTTGAAAACATACCAAAAATCTATCTTAATAAGCATTGCCCGGATACAAGAGATAGGGAAAATGCTTTAATAAAAGATAATCTGTGGCATTACAATGTTAAATATGCAAAATAAGAGGGAGGGGATCAATATAATGGGAACTATAACAAGGGAGAATGAAGCATTAACAAAAATAAACGCTAAAACAAGTAAAGAAATTCAAGAGACACTAACAAAAGGTATGTGGCTTTTGAGCAATGTTGATTCAATTCTGACAATTTTGATAGATGCTTTTGAAAGTTATCAAGGAACACGAACTCAATGTTGTCCTGTTGACGTTCAAAGAATGTTGGATATGGCACATGCAAAACTTCAGGAGGGTTATACCCTTGTTGATGAAGCATCATTAAGTTTAATTGATGATGGAAATTAATACACACTAAATTACACCAGGACACAACCTGGAAGAGGAAAGATATGAAGTTTTATGGCAAAAAAATAGTAAGTAATTGGATGGGCGCCTTTTCCATCATTGGTGTAATGGCTTTAGCCAATCACCCGCTGACTCGGCGACTTTTCAGCCTCAATTACTTACTACATATATTATAACATATTAAAACTAGGAGGGCAAAATGGGGTTCTATAACTGGGTTAAAAACAACATCACTATTGATGACCTTGAAAAAGAGGGACTATCAGACGTTCTTATTGTTACTGATATCAAACACGTTAATAAAATAAAAGAGCTTTTTCCTGATGTTGAGATAAGATATCCAGAAAGGACTCTGCTTTATCTCCGAAAACAATATATAAAAGCTAATACTGATGGATCAATAGCCAGTATTAGAGCTTTATCCACAGAATGCGGATTGAAAGAGCGTTCTACCAATGGACTTCTCAAAGAACTGAACAGGAATAACTCCTTGAGGAGTTATAAAAAGGTAAAATTAACTATTGATAATACTAATAATAAAGCAATACAGGAATAAGAAAGTTTAATAAAACAGATGTAGTTGCTTTTAGCGACTTTGTAATTAATTTAATGATAGATTAAAGTTAGTTTAAAGTTGATTTATGTATTCTGTAAAAATTATGAAAGTAGTAACTTTTTGGAAAAATAGTTGAAAATTTTTGGAAAAAATGCGTGTTTGGTTATATTGAGTATAAAAGGTTCATAGTACTAATATCTCCAGGGCTGGGTTTTAAAACACTACTACTTGACCAGTACATAATATCTTTAGGGTCTGGGCTGTGACCAAATATACCAAGCGCATGGCCCATTTCATGACAGGCAACAGCCTGCATTTCTTCTTTGTCAAGAGTTTTTCCATGAGGATCCGTTGTAACTAGCCTCATTTCCATATTATAAAGTTCATTATCTCTATAATCAGGGCTTGTTTTTCCAAGGGGGCTCATCTTTTGTTTGAAGGCTAAATCAGCGTCAATAAAATTTGTTATCCAGAATACCTTAATATCTGCAATGTTTGGAGAATTAACATATTTAAAATTTATTTTATTTCCAGTTACTTCCGACCACATCTCTATACCTGTTTTCACATAATCATTAAAAACAGCATTAAAATTCTGAATTCTTTTTGGATTAGTTTCAATATAAACCTTTAATGGCATATTACTTGTTTGCCAGCGCATAATTTGACCATTAAATGCTGCTTCTTTAATATAATTTATATTGCCAGTGCTTACAGAGTTAGATTCAGAAACTTTAGAAATATTATTTGAAAGCATATTAGCTTTAGAAGAATTATTAATAGATTTATTTTGAATAGATCTAAGCTGATCAAGAGCTATTTTTGAATATTTACCTTCAGTTGTTGCCGGGGAAGTCTGATATATTTTTAAAAATTCTGATTCAGCTTCCTTATATTTATTTGTTTTATAGTATGTCTGAGCCAGATAATACCTTATAGTAACATTATTTGGGCTAGTCTTAATAGCATTAAGAAGATACGTAAGAGCAGACGAATAATTACCTGAATCAAAAGCTGATTTACCAGAGTAAAAATCTTTATTGGCAAATATTTTTACAGGAAAAACAATAAATAAAATTGAGATTATAGTAAGATATAACAGTGTTTTAACGATATTATTGAACATAATTAACCTCAAAATTGTTTAAAAAAAGTATAATCCAATTTTAAAATATTATAAAAATAATGTTTAATAAAGGGTTAATCTGTAATCAAGAATTATTTCTATTATCATTAAACAATTTTGTGTAATAATATTCTTATCTGTTATTTATTTAATTTGAACTTATAAAATAAAACAGTTGAAGTTCGCACTAGTGGTATCTATGAAGGGTTAATGTGGTTATGAAAATAAATCCAGTTATAATAATTTTACTAACAATAGCTTGTTTTATTGTTTTTACTTCTAATTCCAATGCTAGGCCCCGCGAAGACGTTGCCAAAATAAAGGCTATCGCCAAACTGCCGGAAGCTGAACAATTAACCAAAGATAACCAGCAAGCTCTACAAGACTGGTTTCTTGATAATGTCAAATATTATAATGCTTTCCTGAAAGGAATGGAAATAGAAAATCAGGGCATTGTCAAAATTGACTCAACAGGCAAAATTAAAGCTGCTTTAGGAAAACCTGGCACTGAAAAGGCTGGGTATTATATTAGGTTCTTAAAAAGTCAAAAGGACCCTGCTACTTTATCACCATACATAACATTTCCCTCTGATAATGTTACTGTAAATGGCCAGAATGATAATACATGTAATCATGAAGGTTGGCACGCAGTATTAGGAAATTTATCTTTTCAAGAAGTTTATCATTATAACTTATCAGCAACTCAGGCTGATGCGCCAAGATATTATAACGGAAACTCTCAACCAGAAAAAACTGAGCACGTATATATGGAAAATAGCCAGGCATTAATTGAATGGTTAGAACTATTAAAAGATAACAACTTTGAAAAAGAAATTATATCAGCTGGAGAGAAAGCACTAACTGAATTGAAGAAAAATGACCCGAACGTTACAGAAGTTGACATTAGTAAATTAGATCTAAAAACCCAGAAAGAGTTGCTGCAAAAAGTTAAAGATATATATTTTATGCCTTTAGTAATAAGAGAGAGATCAGAAATTTATCCCATGTCAGCTACCCTTAAAAAAGAACTGCTTGACTATTGTGGTATGACCTTCGCAAACCCAGATGAAATAGATAATTTTTATAAAAATGGTGGCCTCAAAACAAGTGATGGTAAAAAGATTATATTACCAGACTGGTTATTTTGCGGAGATGAACCATTTACAACATCTATAGTAATACTTAATTTACTTGATCCTAATCCGTATAAAAATATTTCAGATACCCTGCTTGAATCAGAAATAGGCATAAGACCACTTCATACAGCTAATTATTCAAATGGTAATTATATACCAGTAAGTAATACTCCTCCTACGAAAGGTATATTAACTTTTAAGTTAGAAGATCAATCAGATGATACATTTATTGGCGTATCTGTTTCCGCCGTAGGCGAAAAACCTAAACAACTCAAGTCTGCTTCAGGTTCAGCATCTAGTAAGATGTTTACTTTTGATATAGGTGATTTTATAAAGAATGATCTTCAAGGTAAACCATCCATGATTACTTTCTTTGTCACATTGTATTTAAAAAATCCTAATGATCTAAAAGGCCCTGAATCATATAACTTGTTTGTAAAATATGAAGATAACGATTATGCAAGAAAATTATCAAACAATACATATGGCAGTGCAACACAAGATTATAAATTTGAAGTAGACCCCTCTAAATTTGAAGTAAAGATTACATCAACCAATACAGATAATAAATACAGCTTTAAACTTGAAGCAAATAAGAAATTTAAAAACTATCACTGGGTAATAAAAGATGAAAATCGATCAACTGTTTATGATTCAAGGCTATCAACAGATATTCTTAATTATGAATTTAAAAATCCAGGTAAATATGAAATTAGCGTAAGACCTTTAAATGATAAGGATAAATATGTTAAAGGAGCTATCTTAAACATAGAAATAACAGGCAGCAAAGATGAAATAGAAAAAGCTTATAAGGCTAAAGACTGGAAAAAACTTCTCGAACTTCTTAAAAAAGCCAGCTCAGATGAAGATAAAAAACTCATAAAAGTCTATTTAAAAAATATCGCCGATGAAAAATTCCAGACAATAAAAAAATATCTTGATGCTATGACAGCTTATCAAAAAGCTGAAAACGAAACATATGACAAATATAAAGTTAAAGCCGCAGCTGAAGCCAAACAATACAGGGAAAATAAAAATGATGCAGCTGCCAGAAAAATTGAAAAGTGTATGTCTGACTCATACAATAAATATACCAAGACAAAAGATCAAATAGAAAGTGATTTATACCATTTAGAGCAACTTTCAAATGATTATAAGTCTTATCAATATGATTATCCGAGTGAGTCATTCTTTCAATCGTGTGATGAAATACAACTTGGATTGAATTTTGATCCATCCAAACCTCTTAACACCTCAGATTATGAGCAATTTTGCTCTAATCCAAAAGCTGTTGAAGATGATAAAAAGCTAAAAGTTATATTAAAAGCCAGCAAGACAAATGCTAATATCGGTGAAGCAATACCAGTCCTTGCTAAAATTCAATATACAAAAACCAGTCTTATGTGTCCAGAAGAAGAAGACTATATATGGGAAGGAAACCATATTGGAGATGGATCCAAAGTTGATTTTATGGCTTCTAAACCAGGAACATATACCATTGGTGTCGTTGTTAAGTGTATGGATCAGGTTTTGGGCAATGATTCTGTTAAAATAACTGTTGGGGGCAGCGATATTAGCGGCGAAATAAAAGGGCTTAATGAGCAACAGATTTATTTTGGAAGCAGTAAAAAAATTGAACTTCAATCTGATACAATCAATAAAGCAACTTCAAGTGCTGGAAATAGTAATAATTTTATCGTTGAATGGCATTCAACACCTAATCTTTTATTTGAACCTCAAGAAGGTACATCTACTACGGTTACATTTAATGAAATGGATACTGTTAAAATATTTGCCGAAATACTTGAAGAAAAAAATGGCCTGAAAAGCACTGTAGGAAGAAGTAACCTTGTTGAATTAGATGTCATTTCACCCAAATTTTCTATTTCATTTGACCCCCCTCAAAACCAGGCTAAAATTGGCAACGAAATTAAAGCCAGAATAATCTCCGAACCAGATATTCCGGAAAAACTAGTAAATTACAGATGGGTTGAACCTACTGATAAAATGGAATATAAAAATGGTGAAATTGGTTTTAAACCCAAAACTAAAGAACCCATTAAATTTCATGTTATTGCAAGAGTTCCGATATCAGGCGAAACAATCAATGACCAGATCAAAGCACAATATACCCCTGGAGAGTATGTTGTTAATGCAATTCTTGTTGGTCCAAAATTTGATAAAAATTCTCAAGAATGGGATCCTTCCAAGCCTGGTCTCGTAACAAAAAACAGAGCACTTGTTACTGGCCAACAAATTGAGGCCTCGGTAACAACAGAAGGCATTGAACCTGATAAAGTACATTATTCATGGAGCTCTAATGAAGGCTGTCATATAGACTCTGTAACTATAAGTGATCGTGTTACTGTCAGCAGGTCAGAGCCTGGGCCCTGTGAACTAAAAGTTATTGCTTATAATAAAGACAATAATAAACTGGGCGAAGATACTTTAAGCTTTAATATACAGGAACAAGATACTGGTTCTGGTAATAACAAAAATAAAGATGATAAAAATAGCAATAAAAAAGAGAAAGACGAAAATATCAAGAAAGCTATAACAAAAGCAAATGATGAAGAAAAACTTGGAAATCTGGAACAAGCTATTAAAACTATTGAAGAAGCTTTAACAAAATACCCTGATAGCCCTGAGTTAATTAAAAAGCTGGAAGAACTTAAAAACAAAAAGAAACAGGTTGAAGATGCCATAAGTACTATAAACAGTGCAACTTCAAATGGTGACTTTAAAAATGCTGAAACCGCTATTAAAAATATTGAATCTCAAATACCCAATAGCCCTGTTATAACTCAGCTAAAAGATAAAATTAAAAAAGCCAAAGAACAATTTGTTCAAAATGTAATAAAAGAAAGTAACACAACAATTAATAGCGGAGACCTTGAATCTG
>JBFMGH010000472.1:0-4206 GCA_040752795.1 Cyanobacteriota bacterium | reverse complement strand
GATGGACGGGGACATATCTCAGACTCAGTTTTTAAAAACTTGAAAAACGAACTGCCTTATTCCGTCCAATATCAAACTTAATGATACATTTGAACAAATTTAAAACCAATAATTTAAACATACAAGATTGACGACCAGACAAAAGCTATTATCCAATGGCTCAACAACCGAATAGAAGGGAAAACTCTGTTTATTATCGTTAAAATCGAAGGGTATAAAATAGATAATTCCTCTCCTGTTATACATTTAGCAAAGCAAAATTGATACTATTCCTGCTTACCTTCACCTTCTTTTAACTTCTTTACATCATCTTTAATAATTTCAACCTGGTGAATAAGGTCATCAATTGATTCCTTTAAATCAGAACCTATAGACTGAAGTATATTAACATTATCAGCATTTTTAGGCTGATCTTTCTCTTTGGTCATAAAATTTTCCTTTATATTAATTAGTATTTGCCACGACAAGATGATACCTCTAAAACCCAGTATTTAAGGACTTCTGAATAGAATATTCACTTTATACCATTAATAAATGTCTGAATAATCTAACTTCCTATCAGGCCTGAAAGACTGCGGAGTTATATCCTCTAACGCTAATTCTGTTCTTGTAAGCCACTTGTAGTAGGTTTGATAACACTGACAATCTTTTTTTGCGTTGTATCCTTCTACTTCTTTGCATATTGTAGAACGACCTCTAGCTGTAATTTCTCAATTTTGATATTTTTCTCTTCTAAATAATCCAAAAACCTTGTTAATACTGAATGAGATGTTTTCTTTGTCTGCCAACTAAAATCCTGACTCAAATAAACTTCTTCTGCCGGGTTGTTTATATCACCATATAGATGACCGCAGCGTGCACAATGATATTTAAAGTTCTCAGATTCATCATTATTAAAGTCATGAGGATCCATTTTTCTCATATTTTTTACCTCCATCGCCTGTAAAACTATTGCTGATACTTTAAATATATTAAATTTCGCTTTAATTACTAACTGTAGAAATTCATATCTTCAGGTTGAAAAATTAATGTTTATAAAAACTTCCATTGAACCGTTAAAAATAAAAACTTTCTACAGCAATGAAAGTCCAGAATCTATTTTCCCTACTAGTATACGGGCTGTATTAATATCAATATATTCAGGATTTAAATCTAAACCGGGTTCAATTTTTTTATGAAGTTCTTCTTTGATTATAGTTTCACAGGCTTCTAACAGACTTAAAATTTCTTGATAAGCTTGTGGAGAGAAATTTTTTATCATTGAAAAGCAATTTATCCAGAATGCCGTATCATAATTTAAAATGTCATTAGTGTTTTCTCTTGATAAAATGCTATGAACTCTCTCTTCAATAAATTCGAAGTCCCGCTCATATTTATACGGTTTAAAAGAAGCATTTCTAACTATTATAAAAAGAGTTGTCACAAGATTAGTTAGTTTTACAAAGATATACTCAGCTATTACAGGTTGCTGTTTAGCCATTTCATCAAAATCAATACTCAAATCATCATTAATAAAAGGCATAAAAATCAATGATAATAAATTTGTATACGAAGTTACAACACCATTAGGATAGGTATAATAGTTATCAGCATAAAACATCCAGAACATTCTTTTTGCTATATCTGGTTTATTATCTTTACAGGCCACATCAATTAAATATTTGATAGAACCTTCATCATTCCATTCGTTATAGAGATCTTTAAGTGCACTTATAACAGATAAATTAAAGAGGGTTGAAGTAGCTTTAAGCTTGGCCAGTTCTTTTTTATTTATAACCTTGTTAGTATAAATTTGTCCTATAGCTTGATTTGAGTGCCGTTATCAACCAGCAAGTGCAACGCTTAAATTTTTAACGAAAATTTCATAAGGAGTATTATACCCCAAACACTTCATTGGCCTGTTATTTAGCCATTCTTGAATAGCAATTAAATGACCAGTTTTAACAGTTTCAAAATCAGTCTTTTTAGGTAAAAATCTGCGTATTAAACCATTACGATTTTCTACACTACCTTTCTCCCAGCTATGATATGGTTCACAAAAGTACGAATTAATATCTAATACTCGATTAATCTGATCATGGCATGTGAATTCAGTACCATTGTCATATGTTATAGATTTAACAGATTGTTTTGGTAACGGACAAAGAGATCTAATGATGTTTTTACAAACCTCTTCTGCTGTTTTCTGTTTAACTTTAGAAACAATAGTAAATCTTGAAACTCTTTCAACAAGTACGTTTAATGCAGCTTTGCTTTCTCGAGAAACAATACAATCTGACTCGAAATGACCAAATTCTTTTCTTTCATTTGCTTCAATTGGTCTCTGGCTAATAGGAACTCTATTAGGGATTTTGGTTTTTCTGGCTTTCCTAAAACATTTCTTTGATAATCTTCTAGCTCTTTTTCGCGGCAAATATACGCTTAATTCAGACTTTTCATTGTAGATAAATTGATAAATAGCTTCATGAGAAATTAGTAAATCAGGATACTCTAGTTTCAACCTTCCTGCAATAAGATCAGGTGACCAGCCAAGCTTAATCTTTTCTATGACATATTGTCTAATATCGGAACATTTTAATCGTTCTTTCTTATGATTTAATTTCCAGCGTATTTCAGATTTTTGTTGGGCTGAATGACTCAAATATCTTCCTTTCTTATTGCAATTTCTCCTTATTTCTCTTGATATGGTTGATTTATGCCTGTTTAAGCGACGGCCTATCTCTGCTCGAGATAGGCCCTGTGCATTCCAATAAGATATTTGATCTCTTTCTTCCTTTGATAGATGATTGTACATGTAACGCTCCTTTTTTCTTTGTTAATCTTATTTTACAGGAGCGTTGCACTTTGTTATTGATTAGGTGAGTATATTTTATGTATATCGTTATATAAAGAGTCCCTGTTATTAATAAAACCTTCTTCATTATGAATGTTGTACAACTTGAGAGTTACTTCTCTCAGGGAATCTTCGATGCTATAGTCAAATATAAAATTATTCCATTTGTATTCCAGGACAAAGTCAATTGTTTCTTTACG
This sequence comes from Cyanobacteriota bacterium, assembly GCA_040752795.1. GTDB lineage: Bacteria > Cyanobacteriota > Vampirovibrionia > JBFMGH01 > JBFMGH01 > JBFMGH01. The sequence goes on along the minus strand of JBFMGH010000472.1, from coordinate 1,173 downwards.
TAGACAAAAAATATTTTGTGATGTAAGCGTAACAGCATTTATAAGCTGAACCGGTGTTCTGGATAATTCTTTAGTGAAGTATAAAATGAAATGATCATGTGTCTTGTACACTTTGGCTTCACCAAAAATAATTGAATAATAATTATTATTTTTGCCTGAGAAAATTCTTAAGGATGAATTTAGAAACTCTAATTCACTATTTATAACTAAATCCTGTTTAAATTTCTCTATTTCTTTGTCCAGAATGTAAAAGGATATTGAATATCCAAGTTTTTTAATATCTTCTACTGAAAGAGCTGTATAATCATTCTTCTGGTCTATCAAATTGTAGAATTCTATCATATCAATTTCAGAAGGCATTTCATTAAAAGAAATGTTTAACATCATTTTTGCATAACTGTATTCGATTTGTTGTTGACCGTATTCACCCCAATCATTAGATTTTTGCATTGTTAAATACTGAATTAGAGCAATTTTGTCAACAGTATCCTTTAAACTATTTTCTATTACTCTTTTAAAAACGTTATTAATGTGTCTTGCATCAGGTATATTTTCAGATTCAAGCAAGCTAACAAAGTTTTTATGCTGTTTTCTTTTTTCATAATTAAAAAAGAGGCTTTTAATTTGCTCAAAGTTTTTTATTTCTTGTTTTAACTTTTTAATTTTAGAGTCTCTTAATTGAGTTTCTTTATTAATAATGGTATCAACTTCTGATAAATTACCATTATTATTTTCTTTGCCAGAATTACTTTTTTCGTCACTACTATCAGATGGTTGCCCGTTCTTAATAGCTTCAATTTTTTTAGACAGGTTATTAATATCAATAAGATCTTTTATTGGTTCATCATCATTTATCATTACGTTTCTCCTTTATTCATTCATATAATGATTGATTAAAAAGATCAGCCGGGCTTTAAACAAAAATTCTGCTCAACAGATATTAATTCTCAGAGTTTTTTGTGGGTAATACTGTTGATTACTTTTAATATATAGGATTTCAATTTATTTTCTTACTGTAGAAACTCATAAATTTTATTGAAAAATTACTAAAGATTCACGATGCAATTTTCTGGTTAAATCTATCGATACCATCACGCTTTGAGTATAGTTGATTTTGTATCGTTCTTTTAATATTGCCAAATTTAGCCCTATTGTGTTGCCGTAGTGCAGACA
>JBFMGH010000471.1:0-8189 GCA_040752795.1 Cyanobacteriota bacterium | reverse complement strand
CTTTTAATGCTTTATCAGAATCATTTAATGAATTTGTATTGGTCCAATATCTAATTTCTGAAGGCTTAACAAGATAGAAAGTACTGCCTTCGTATATTCTAAGGTTTCTTGAAGTATATAAACTTTCTTTTGTTTGTTTTATAACGATATTGTCAAGTTTCTTTAAAAGTGAATAGTATTTTTCTCCTTCGTCAACAATTAAAATTGTTTCAACTTTTTCCGTTTTAGGAACCATAGAGAAAGAAATAATCTCTAAAGGCCCTTCTCCGGTATGAATGGTTGAAATTAATTTATAGTTATACTTTAAAATTTTCTTGTTGATGGAGTTGCAGAATAAATTAGCATAAGACTTTAAGTTATTTATATCAGGTTTTTCTGTTGAATCAGGAGCTATTTTTGATTTAGAGCTTTTGCTATAATCTTGAAAATAATTTATAGAATATTTATTTATATCCAGAATAATTTGTCTCTGGTCTGAATCTAGGTCAAATAAATCGAATATATAGTTATCAAGTTTGTCTTTAAGGTCAAAATATTTATTATCTTTATGAAAGGATTTAATATTATTGGCAACAAACTCAGATAATTCGTCGTAAGTATTTAGAATATTATCTAAGATCCTGTCATCAGATGGCAAAGTGAATGGAAGAGTCCTATATTCAGCTAAGTGAATATCTGTTCTCTCAATGCACCAGGTGCTTGAGGTAAGAAATAAATAGTAAAGCACCAGAGATGAATTAAGATAAGCTGCCAGCATTTTAAGTAATTTAGCATCATCAAATGTTGGGCTTGCAAAACACATAACTGCGTGAGTAAATACAGCATCATAATCAATGTAAGATGCATAAATCTGTCCGCCACGTACTATTGTATGTGGCGCTTTGTATAAAGCAAAATCTCTGGGGCGATGGAAAGTATTTTTGCCCAAAACATCTAATTCTTCTTTATTTACATAAAATGGAAATATCGACTTTGCAGGAATATAAGGCATTTTGCCCATGTCATTATTAATGTTTTTATCGCCTCCGCCAAGCTGAAAACCTTCGCCATATTTCCAGTCTCTGTCTTCGCAAATATAATCAATTTTGGGGAAGTTTTTGTCAAGGTGATTAACCAGCACAAAATCTCTTCCGGTGCCAACAAATGCTATTTTCCATATAGTATGATTTTTAAGAATCTGTTGTTTTGGTAACTTCTTGACATTAGAAGGGTCGACAATCAGCGTTGAGAATTCCCACAATTTATTTGAAGGTTTAGGGGTATAATAAACTGTTGAAGCAGATTTTTGGTCATCTTTTTCAAGAGAATAAATAATAATTGATGCAGGAAATTTAGAGTTTTCAAATAATAAATTACTGAAAAGAGATAGATTGATTATCTTTTTTACATCAAAGTGTTTGAAGAATTTCTCTCTAAATTCAATATTTTTTGGATTAAAATTATAAAGCAAGCCTTTAGAAGGCATTAATAAGCATATTGATCCGTTGGGGTTGATTAAATCTCCTGCTTGCCATAAAAAGACCTGAGAAATTTGTTTGTCCCCAACAGGATGATCTGTTTTTTTAAGATATTCATTGGCTTTTTCTCCATAACTACTTTGCCAGGGAGGGTTACCAATGATAATATCATATTTTTTCTTGTGTAATTTTGATTTACTATCAAAGAAATCATTTTCATCAAGGTTAGACCCAATAATAGATGAAAATTCAAGTTTATCAGTTATTTTAAATTCTTCAATAAGATCTAACATCGAGGAATAAAGGGCTGCAGAAGTAAACTTTAAAGCCTCAATATTATAATCGAAACCATATATACTTGTTTTTATTATAGTAAACAGGTCATTAAAAGTTGGTTTTTGGTCATTATTTTTGATTATCCATCCTTCGGCCAGCCGTTTAAAAGATTCAACAAGAAAAATACTAGAACCGCATGCAGGATCAAGAATAGTTAAGTTGCTATTAGCTGTATTATATGGTAAAACTTGATCCAGCATTAATTTAGCTAGAGCTGGCGGTGTAGATGATGCCATTTCTTTGGCTTGATCTTCTATATAAAGAAACTCTTCATAAATGCTACAGATTATTTCTGCTGGAATAATGTCGTATGCATAAGCCCAAAAGTAATTATCTGAAGTTTTAGAAGGAGTTGCTTCAAAGGCTTTTTGAAGGAGGGCCAGATGCTTGGTTGAAACGGCTTCTTTTTCTTTATCAAGAACAGGAAATACATCTTTGCCAAAAAATTCTGTAAAGTTTTCAAACAAGTTATATGTGCTGGTTTTTGATGATAAAACGTCGGCGAAACAACTAAATTTTGAATTATATTGCTTGTAAAATGCCTCGTCAAGAATCCCTCTTTTTTCCAGATGAAGTATAAAAAATGATCTGCCTATTATGCTGTTAATATATTTAAAATCAAGCTTTAAAGCATTTAAGGCTTTTCTGAGTTCTTTAAGGTCTTGAAGCAAGAAATTATTTATTCTTTCTTCTGTTGAAAAATGCTTAGAATGAAGTCGCCAGAAGTTTCCTGTATCTATTTCAAGCCTTGAAAAGTCTTTTAATTCTTTAAAAAAGGTTTCATTTGATGTTGTAAGCTTATATTTAGCTATAAGTGTTTCTTCACTGGAGGCTTTTGAATTTTTTAATACGGGGGCTGTGTAATTTGAATATATTCTAAGTTCATCAGCCATTAAGATGAATGATAATGGCGCCAATCCCTGATTCCAGGCTTTAATTTGAAAGTTGAAAATTTGTTGTTCATCTTTTTCTGAGAAATACTTAAAATAAATAATAGGAGTGTTATGAACAAAATAAATGCCGTCAAGCCCCAATTTCCTTTTGTTTTGATTGAAAATAAAGTTTTTGTGATTAGTATTTTTTATATTTTCACCGAAAACAAGTCCTTGAGAATTTAAGTAGTCAAGAGCTTGAAGTATTTGGTTAAATTTTTCAAAATTATTCGGCATAAAACTAACTTTTTTCTAGAAATTCCTCACAATATTCTCTAGAAGCTGATAGAATCTTGTTATTGTCAAAAATACGTTAAAAAATAAAGAATAATAATTCTTTAAACACTATTTTAGAACAAGAAAAAATATTTTTGAACAAGAAAATTTAAAAACAAATCATTGCCTACGAGCTTTGTTGGACAACAAATACAAGACTATAAACACTCTTTTCATCGTTATAGTTATCTATATTGAGATATGTTTAATAAATAAGCTAATATTACTCATAATAGAAAGTATAGGTTGGTCAAAATAATATAAATCATAGTTATTATAAATAAAATAATCATATAAAACACACCCTGTAATTAATAATATATAATCATTGCCTCTATAAACCTGTAATATATATAAGATGTTGATTAAATATCCCTAATGTCATTATCAAAAGCGAAAAAGACATCAACAAAAAAAAATATTTTGAAAGATTTCCGAACATAAATTTAGTAACAAAACTTTAAATTTAAATTTCTCTATAAATAGAATGTATTTATATGTATAGTTTAAATGATCTTCTTATTAACAAAATTTGTACTATTCCACATAAATAATAAATCGATCCTGACAGAATGCAATAGGGTGTTTTTGCCCGCACAGAAGGCCTTTTAAACCCTTCCCCCTTTTCCGCTTATCTTTGATATTTTATAAAACAGCAGTTATACAGAGTTCTCTCTATATTGGAATAGAATTTGTGTGTTATATTGCCTGCCCCTATGCACTTAAACAGTAGTGTATAAATAGTAATAAATAAGGTAAAATATTATTGAACTTAATACTTTGTTAATACACATTTATATTATAACAAATGTCTGAACTTACTTCATATCTTCATTCATCCTTAAAAGATAACAGAATATTCAGGTGGCCAGATAAATTAATGCCACTTAAAATTTATGTGGCGCCATTTCACTGGTATCAAAAGACTAAACGAGAAGAATCTCCATTATATAACCTGTTTGTTTCTGAGGCCTTAAAAATATGGTCTGATGCTACGTTTGGAAAATTTTCATATGTATTTGTGAATGATTACCATCAATCTAATATAAATATAACTTGGAGAAGGGTAAATAGAAAATCATTAGGCTTATGTCATATGAGTGGAACGAAAGACTATATGATGTATTCAGCTGAAGTTGAGATAGGCTTGTCTGATGGTTTAATACACCAGGCATATCAGGATACAAATGAAGTTAAACATACTATCATACATGAGATGGGCCATGCCATTGGCCTTGGCCATAGCCCTCATTATCAGGATATAATGTTTGTACCTCATCAATATGGCCAGATTGTACCATCAACAAGGGATTTAAACACTGCTAAGTGGCTGTATTCCTTGGATCCTGGATTCGAAGCATCGCCTTATATGGAAGATTGGGGTCTGGATAGAAATTCTTCAATAGATGAATTGATATGGGTTTATGAGCATCAGGATCAGTTTTATCAGGGCCAGCAGGTTCCGTCAGCTGATGGTGATCAAGGTTCTGAACAGCAATATTCTAGTTCCCCGGATGAGGCTATTTTAACCCAGCAGGAAATTCTTGCTTATCGCAATTTGTATAATATTTCTCTTCAAAACATAAAAGTAGACTTAAACAATAAAAAACCAGTTAATACTAAAATTAAAAATAATAATCAGCCTGAGACACCCAATAAAGCAAATAATAAAAACAAAAAGCCAGAACATAATTTATTTACTAAAAGGAAGAAGCAATAATAAAGCTAATTATTGAAATGTTTCGCCATTATATATAATCTTGTTTACATAAAATAATTCACAAGAACCATCACCAGTATCTGTTCGTTTTAAGCTGCTATTCCACCAGACTTTGGTACCATTATTTGTTCCATCAAGCTTTACTAAGTAACCTTCGAAATAGGCTATCTGATTTGTATTAATTTTGCCTAAAGCTTTTTTAATATTATCGTTAGCCGGAATCATATGAGTGTTTGCTGAATGAGTTTGAATATAGTTTTTACTATAGGGGCAATCACCGCTATACCTGAAATAATACCAGCGATTTGATTGAGAATATTTAATATAATTATTTGAATCAGAAGAAACAAGTTTTCCCCAGGCTAGTGCAAAATCATATGGTGCTACAGCAGCTGACCAGTCCCAATAATAAGTTTTTTTGCTGACTACTTTAGCCGTTAATTTATAACTTGCTAATGTTGTTAGGGTATATGTATTGTTATAATGATTGATTTTAAAATATTCGATTTTTTGCGGCATCAACTGAACAGGATCTTTCATACCATCGGTATATAAAGATGTGTCAATAGAAGAGTTTAAGGCATTCATTGTTATAAAGAATAATATTATACCAGCCAAAATCACTGCTAAGAATGGAATACCGATTATGAAAGCAACTATTATTATTTTTTTCTTTGTTGACATAGTAATAAATAATTAAAACACAGTATGAATAACTATTTTTTTAGTATACTTTCTTTTTCATATTTTTCTTATGCACCAACAGGATGAAATTATTCAATTTATAACAAATCAACGAAAGAAAACTATATATAGACTAAATTTAATACAGGGTGTTTTTCGTTGTTTATACCAATCCACAGAAGTAAACGATATATGGCTTTAAATTATTCTAGGGTGTTTTTGGCTGCGCAGCCGGGAAAAACAACCGACCACAATAATCTGAAATCTATAGATTACTTTCAAGGATCAGTATAGCAACAAAAAACACACGGCCATCAATTCTCTGGAAGCTATCATTAATTTAAAGGAATAGTATAAGATTTACTTTAGGGTGTTTACCGGGAATTTATGATTGTTTAAAAGATCAGAATAAATAATACAGGGTGAATTAACAACATGGCAAAGTAAAAGTTTATATGACCAACCATTAGATAGTAGATAAAAGTCATTTTTTATCAAATCTGAAACAGATACAACAACGTAAACGTAGAAAGAAAGTAAAACAAATACTTAGCCCCGATTTAATAAGGGTAAGCATATTATGTAACAATTTATTACAGGGCTTCCCGAATATGAATTATGCACATTCGGGGAATGTAGTTACATTTGTTAACGATTGTACCAGCAAAACAGCCAAATGCCGTAGTTCTAACCGTTAATACTTAATAATAGCCTATGATATGCCTGATAATTAACCTAATTCGGTTAATGCAAGAATTTATTACTTTTATGTAAAACCTGCTTCTAATGACATATTAAAAAAATACTGAATTTACACACTGTTAATTCCGATGATAGTTCTCAGAAGAAGAGAGAGAAGGTATGTTTTTGCTTACTAAACAAGTAAACACACACCCTGCAACCTTCTTGTTGATTTTTGATTTGTGAAAAACCGGGCTAAAACAATTCAAGATTAAAAAAAGCCCCTTTAAAGGGGCTTAAAAAAGTATAATTTTATTTGTTAACTTTTTCTTTGAACTGTTTACCAGCAGTAAATACTGGAACAGTTTTAGCAGGTATTTGAATTTCTTTACCGGTTTGTGGATTTCTACCGGATCTTGCTGCACGCTTGCGAGGTGCAAATGTTCCAAAACCTACTAAAGTAACTTTTTTACCTTTTGCAACTGACTTTGAAATTACATCTAAGGTTATTGTAATTAATTCAGATGCGCGCTTTTGAGTGCTTTTTGTTTTTTTTGCTACTTCTTGGACGAGTTCTTCTTTATTCATCCATCTCTCCTTTTACAATAATATTAGCTCTAATTTTTTATTATATAAAAATTATAAATTTTTATACAATATATTTTTTACCAGCAATTTCTATTTTAATAAAACTTTTATGGTTTTTCATAAATAAATAATCTTTATAATTATTGTCAGTAAAGAAATTTGCTTTTTTGGGCAATAATAATGAGAATAATAAATTTGTTTCTAATTGTATCAAATTAGATTTGATTATTATTTTTTTCAAGATTCTTTAGTTAAACAAACAGTGCATTTTTATTTTTGTATAATTTTAAATAACCTGTTATATTGAATTATTTTTTCTGATAAACAATGATTTATATATTTATAGAGTTGAATAGGGGCTGAATTTTGTTTGAATGATTAAAATGAAGTGAATTTTAAGACAGGTTTACAATTTATATTTAATACGGAAAGTATTGATATGCTTAAGATATAGAACTTAATTTTCTTAAAATAGTATAATTCATTGATATAATTAGTTTAAATAATTAAGATTATTGGATTATATTCAGGAAATAATTTTATTAATACCAAGTCAAATATGAAGAATACCTTTAAAATTAAACAGCTGATATTAGCAATATCATTATTATCGATGAGCAATTTAATTCAGCCTGTTTTTGCTGCCGGTAATGAAGTTATTTCAGATTTTGACCTTATTAAGAATGATACGGGCCAAACAGTTATTAAGTTTTCCCCGGATACAAAATTTAGATATTATGTTGCAGCAACAGGAAACAATTTAACAATAGACATTAAAGATGCTAATTTTTCTGATGAAATAACAGGGGTTATCAGTGCATATAATGAATTGGATGGCAATATAAAAATAGTCAGGGTGGAAAATATTGATAATGAAACTTCTAAAATTACAATTGAGCTGGAAAAGCTTACAGATTTTAAATTTAGTATAAGTGCTCCAAAAGGTGTTATCTCTCCATACGGGTTTAATTATGATTCAAAGGCAATAAAAAATAGGAAAGTGAATCAACCCGTATCTGAAAAGAAAAATAAAATTGAAAAAGTTGAAAATAATTGCGTTGTAAAAAATATTCAAAAAAAACCTGATCCCGAAAAAGCTTCGGTAAAACTTATAACAGAAAATGATAATAACAAAAAAGTTGTAAATCAAAAGCCAGAAGAAACCGTTGTAAACAAGCCAAAATTAGATCAGGTAGAGAAGGTAGTAAGTATACCAGAATCTGCTGAAGTGATTGTAAAAATCAGAAACAAAAATGCAGATAAGATTATAAGGCTTGACGAAGATAGCATTACTGTTCCAGATAACTTTGATATTAATTCTGAAAAGAATCAAAAGGAGACGCAAGAAGCAATAAACCCTGATATGGATACTAATGAAGAAGAATTAATATCTCAGTATGAAAAATATTCTGCAGAAAATCAGCATACAGAACCCCAAAAACCGGCTTATAAGGCAATTCCTAATGATGATTTGTTAAAAAGGTTAACATCTAATTCAAATGATGAGAAAAATAT
>JBFMGH010000470.1:4048-6378 GCA_040752795.1 Cyanobacteriota bacterium | reverse complement strand
TAATATAAAACTAGCTTATTTTAAACGATAATCACCTTTTAACAGATTTAAGTTTTTATCAAGAACTTCATATAAAATATCAATTTCTTCATTAGTAATAATAAATGGAGGTGTAAGTTTTATAATCTTTGAATCTATTAATTCAACAATAATTCCATCATCTTTACATCTTTCAACAAGCTCAACAAGATTAAAATCAAATTCTATAGTATAATACAGGCCTTTATTTATTATTTCAATAATACTTAAATACTTGTCTCTTAATTCATTAAGGCGCGAAAGTAGATATTCTGATTTGAGTTTTATTTGATCAAAGTAACTTTCAAAATTAATCATATTAATAAACTTACAGGCAATATCTGCAGCAAGAGCAGAAGTGCCATATGAATGTTGATAACATTGTTTTAATTTATCAAGTTTGTGTGAAGTTGCAGCCAGGCCCAATGGTATTCCCTGGCCAAGACTATTAGATAGAATTAAAATGTCAGGATCAATATCAGAATAAGGCAACAGTTTGCCCAATCTACCCAGAGAGACACTGGTTGAATCAAATATTAATAAAGAATTATATTTTTCGCAAAATACTTTTATAATTTCAAGTATTTCATGGTCAGCAATATAACAACCATCTATAATCCCTATTGGGTTAACTATAACTGCTGCAATTCTTTTAGTGAATAAGTTTTTAAATGTACTGGTATCAAGTAAGTATGTTGATTGAAACTCTAATATATTAGATATGTGAATAAACCTGGTAGATCTGGATGTGTTAATTTTATAAATATCTATATTTTGTACATTATTTGTTCCATTAATAAATAGAACTTCATTTTTGGTTTCAGCAAAATAGTTATTTTCAATCCAGGATTTAAGCAGATTCAAGGCAGTATCAATTGCCTCGTGTGCTGAATTTGAGAAATATACAAAATTAAGCCCACTAACATCCTTTATTTTATCTGCTAAATCAGATACTGATTCAGAATACACATAACTTGATAGGTAATTTAGCTTATTATTATTTGAAATTATACTATTTTTAATTAATTCATTATTAAACCCCAGTGAATTATTATCAAGATTAGAGGTGAAATCTATATAACGCTTATTGTTAGTATCAGTTAAAACTGAGCCTTCAGCTTTTGAAACAATAAAATTATAAGGTAATTTAAGCTTTTTAGCGTTTTCTTGTTCTTGTTTAATAAAATCATCAAATTCAATATCTAGATTCATTAGTTTAAAGTTCTCCTTATTAAAGGCCATTTAATCATTCAAATAATTAATTTCTATTTAAAATTAAATAAAGAATACTTAAAATGTAAATTGTGAGTTTCAAAAAGCCCTTTATTCTTTTAAATGATATCTTTAACAATATTATACTAACCATAAAACAGAATTAATAGTTTAATCTTATTATTCAAGTATTTTAAACAGAAACATTTATTCTCTTTAAAGTCTTAAACAAAATTATTTGTACATAAAATAAATTGTTCGTCTATTTTGCTAAAAATTTGGTAAGATATTTACTTAGGAGGAATAATGACTGTTAAGTTAAATATTGGATGTAATAAAGTTTATAAAGCAGGTTATATAAATATTGATGAAACCAATGATGCTATTGCAGATAGGGTTTCTACACCTTATGATCTTCCATTTGAAGACAATTCTGTTGATTTAATAGAATCTTACAATCTTATTGAACAATTAACATTCGAAAAGGCTTTAATGTCAATAGAAGAATGGTATAGAGTTTTAAAAAATGGTGGCAGGCTAGTTATTGAAACATTGCATCTTGATAACATCGTTGAAGAATATTTAAAAACAGATGAACATGAATATAAAGATGAATATCTAAAAAAGGTTTTTAAAACAAATGATGAAAATAATCAGGTATATTCAGCTTATAATATTGTCAAATTAACTCATATACTTTTAAGTAGTGGTTTTGAAAATGTTGAAGAGCTAACCCCAAAGGTTACTAATTATAAAGAGGGTTTCAGACTTGAATGTATCAAGCCTGATGATAACTTAATAAATTTAATTGTTATTAAAATAAGAAAAAAAGCTTTTAAAGAACTGGATAGTATTTGCTTCAATGATACTAAAGTTTTCTGGGAATTTGATGGAGCTATTGTTGAATTACTAATCAAACCAATTCTAAACAAGATTGTTTACTTAAAGCCCTCTCAAAACGAGGATTTCTATAAACTAGTTACCTATAGCCCTAAATTAGCATTGATTTTTATAAACACATGCCTTGAATACAAAATCATAGACAATAATGAACATATTAATATATTCAAAGTTCTTGATATTTTTATAAAAAATAAGTA
>JBFMGH010000470.1:0-4038 GCA_040752795.1 Cyanobacteriota bacterium | reverse complement strand
GATATTAATAAAAAGCCAGGTGCTATAATCAATTATTATCTCGACTTATTTGATACAAATACACAATTTATTAGAACATTGTTAACCAGTGAAAATATTCAACACAGCAACATAATTGAAAAATACCTAAAAGACCTGATAGGAAAAGATGACTCTTACACAATAGACCTTGGAAACGATATTTATTCTTATGAATTAATTAAGTCACATTCTGAGTTTTTACAATTATTAGCATCCAAGTCATTTGTAAATAAAGATATATTATATGCTAATGACATGTATAGTTCTTCAATAAAAATGAATTCAGAGCTTTTATTAAGCTATATTAACTATGGTTTAACTGAAATCGCACTAACAAATTATGATAAAGCATTAAACATATTTATTAATGCTGCTGAATTAGTTGATAATGATTACCAAAATGACATCGTAATGTTATATATTGGAATGTGTCACTTATATCTCCAAAGATACGAAAAAGCAATCAACTCAGTTATTAATATTCAAAATGATACTGTTGAAAAATTTCTAGTTCTTGGTAATGCTTGCTTTATTCTTAAAGATTATGAAGATGCAATCGAAAGTTATTCCTGGGCTTTAATACTAGACAAGAATCCAATAATCTACATAAACCTTGGTTTAGTATATGACAAAATCAATGATAAAGAATCAGCCACAGATAATTACTCTAAAGCAGCAGACATTAACCCCGATTTAAAAGTTCCAGCTTTGCCATATTTACCAGTTTTTAGAAAAATACCTTATTCTTTAGAAGAATTATAAGCGTTCAATAATCCTTATTGGTTTTTTAAAGAAATTTATTGCCTGCTTTTCTTGCGATACATTAAAATAAATGTTTGTAACTTTCTAAAAATTATTATGCTACAAACAAGTTAGTTTTTACAATTTGTTACAAAAATATTTCATTTTTTTTAGCGTTATTTTCAAATATTTACGGCTATTTGCGACAAGTATATAATTTGTATATACCCACTACAAGGCCTGCTTAGGCAATTCGTGCTCATTGTTTGTTTTTATATAAATACGGGGATATATTATTATTTGGAATTAATCAATTTTTTGAATAACGGGAGGAAATTGGGGATATGACACTTACTGGAATTCAGTGGAATACCACAACTACAAACCAGACAGAGGATAAGAAAAAAACTGAAGACAAAAAAACTGAAGAGGAAAAGTCTCAACAGAAAGATACTGAAAAAACGGATCACGAGCAACAGAAAAAAGAAGCACAGTCCGTTTTTGATCAAATTTCATCTATTGCCAACGCTGAAGGGGAAGGCCAGAATGCCAATCAAAGCCCTAATGCCAGCGGGCAAGTAGCGCAAATGCCACAAATGAATCAATTAGCCAATCAGCTTGACCAAGCTGTAAATGCTAATTTCAATGATTACACCGGATTATTTGCTACCGATGCTGCTAATGGCGCTGCATCAAAGGCCACAAATTCTAGCAAATCAGCTTTTGATTTAACAAAAACTGCTAATAACCTTGCAAAAGAAGCAACAAAAAAGGATGTTGACGCTTCTAAATTAAGTCAAGATGCTGGTAAATTAAAAGCTGAGGCTGCAAAACTTATACCAAAAGGCTTAGACAAAATTGCTGCAGGCGGACAACAAATAATGCAGGGCACTCAATTAATATCAACAGGCCAGGCAGATGTATCACAAGGCCAAGCATTATTAAGCAATCCTTATACAGCAGCAGCAGGCGCCGCATTAGTTGCTAAAGGTGTTGCAGAAATTGCTCAAGGTGCTATGAAAATTGCTGAAGGTGCTTCAAAAATCGCTCAGGGTACAAGTGATGTTGCCAGTGGTAAATCAAAAGAGCAACAAGGCAACACTAAAAAAATGCAATCAAGTGCCAAGAAAAGCGAAGCTGGCTTCAAAAGAAATCAAGAGTCAATGAATAAAAATAGAGCAGCTATGGAAACTGCTAAAGAGAATAATGAACTGGCTCTGGCTCAAAGATTTGATGAGGATGCAATGGGCCAGGTTACTAATGCTAAAGATTTAGCTCAAGCTCAACCTGATAAACGTTTAAACAACGGTAAAACAGCTAAAGAAAATGACGTTGCTATTCAAAACAAAAAAGGTGAATTAGCAAGAGCTGAAGCCGAAAATGATCAAGAAAAAGTTCAAAAACTAAAAATGGAATTAGCTGAATTAGAAAATGCTCAGGCTGATAAAGATGCTGATAAACATGGTGGCAAAAATGGCGGCGGAATCAATAAAAACGTACAAAGCCCATTAATGGCACTCTTAAAAGCATTGGGAATGGGAGCAAAAGGACCTCAAAACAAAGGCCAACAAGGGCAAAATGGTCCTGGTGGCCTTAATATTGGTGGCCAACAAAATGCTAACCCTTCAGCAGGTGGCGCATTAATGGCTGGTGGCGGCAATGGCCCCATGATGATGATGCCAATTATGAGTTAACCTGATTTTAGCTAATTGTATCTTTATAAAATTTAAAGATATATAAAATTAATCAAAAACACACGTTCAAAACGTGTGTTTTTGTTTGCTTATTTTAAAAAATTGTCCGTATTTGTTACAATAAATCAGAGGCAAATTTATGAAAAATAAAGTAATAGTTATAGGTTTAGACGGTGCTACTTTTGATATTATAGATCCTCTTATAGCTAGAGGAAAACTACCAAACCTTAATACAATTTTTCAAAATGGTGTTAAGGCTGAACTTTTATCAACTATACCACCAATTTCTGCACCAGCCTGGGTTTCATTTATGACCGGAAAAAACCCCGGCAAACATGGCATTTTAGGTTTTCAATACTACAATTTATCAAAATATAATTGTGTAGAACACAGTATAGTTAACTCAAATGTATTTGCACAGAGCACAATTTTTGATATATTAACAAAATACAACCGAAAATCTATTGCTTTTCAAGTCCCATTAACATATCCAACATGGCCAATAAATGGCTTAATGGTTGCCGGCTACCCTACCCCTGATCAAACAATAGCTTATACTTACCCTGATGATCTATCTAAGAAAATAGGTAAATTATATGAAGATAAATCGGATCATATCGCCTCTGGATCAATAGAAACCAAATTAAATATTTATTCTGAAGGCTTAGAAAGAATCAGCAATACAGTTGAAAAGCTTTTAAAAGAAGAAGATTATGAGCTATTTGTTTATGTTACAAACGTTACGGACTGGGTACAGCATAAGTTTTGGAAACATCAGTTTAACGGCAAAAACTCAAAAAACGATTATATTAATCAATTTTATATTAAAATTGATGAAAAGATTGGTAATATTTTAAAACTCATTGATAAAGATACAACATTAATTGTAATGTCAGATCATGGGGCAGGAACAAGACCTGAAAAGCTTTTAAATATTAATTATTTACTTAGAGAACAAGGGTTCTTAGTTCCTACTGCTAAAAAGATTAATATTTTTACTAAAACAAACAGGTACTGGTTTGAATGGGTCAAAGAATTTTTTCCCATAAAATATTGGTCCAAAGCTAAATTTAGTTCATCCTTTAGAGAAATGGTCTTAAACACACGAGTTTATAAAAACAATATAGACTGGAGCAAAACAAAAGCCTACAGAGTACCTCTATCATATCCTTATGTAGGCCTAAATATAAATGTCAAAAGCAGACAAAAAGACGGAATTGTACTGCCCGGCAAAGAATATAAAGAATTAAAACAACAATTATACAAAAACTTTAAGGGCTTTTCAGATAAAAATCCTGATTTAATAAAGAATGTTTTTCTTCAAGAAGAAGTTTATAACGGCCCATCTAGTTATAACACACCAGACATTATAATTGAATTAAATGAAAATTATGATAGTGGGTCTGAAGTAGATGAATTAATTACTGAAATACCAAACATGTTACTTACAACAATTAGTGGATATCATCGTACTTCGGGAATATTTGGTGCAATGGGTAAAAATATTAATCATAATCCACAATTGTTCAAGTTTAATATTATTGATATCGCCCCAACAATTCTTTATACCCTTAATTTACCG
>JBFMGH010000469.1:0-11902 GCA_040752795.1 Cyanobacteriota bacterium | reverse complement strand
TATTTATATTTAAAAGAACATTATCCTAATCAAAGCCTAGAATCAGCTCACCAGGATTATTTACATACGTTTAGAGCTAAAAAATTCAATAATATTAATGATTATTGCTCAGTTGCGTAAAACCTGAATTAAAGTTAAAAGAAAGAGTTAGTATTCTAAATTAATAGTTATAATTTACTATTAGTCCGGCTGTATCTCTATTTGCAGCTTTAGAATATACAGTTATGTTCTGTACGTTTCCTGTTTTAACGTAGTCATTATCTTGTTTAAAATTTTGATGAGCGAGATTGATAACATTATCTGTTTTACTGGCATTTATTAAGCCAACACCATAAGCATACTGCATTGCAGGGTTATTTGGTTTTAAGCGATAGGCCTTTTCAAAATATTCCAGAGCTTTTTGGTATTGTTCTTTAAGAGTATAAATTGTTCCAAGATTAAGAAATTTTTCCGCAGAATCATTTGCTGATTCATAACAAACTAAGGCCTCATTAACTCTATCATTGACAATTAAATTATTACATTTATCTGCAATAGCTGGTAGGCAGGTTAGTGTACCCGTAATAGTAATTATTATTAATAATATAATTAGTACCCTTATCCTAAACACCAAAAACACCACACCTATTAGTAACCATTGTAATAATAAAGCCTTTTAATTATTAATATTAACTATCTATTAGTTTGGTCTTTATCATACTTTAGTATGAGAGAATTAAAATAATTTATTAAAAGATACATTATAAAAGATTAAAGGACTTATCTTAAATATTCCCTGAAACCAATGAAATTTAACAGGTTTTTGTATTATACGAATTTATATAAACATTTGTTTACGAATTTGGAAATTTCAAAACAACATTGATAATGATTTCTTCTCAATTTTTTTAATGGATTTCAGTCTTATAAAATTAAAACCTATTTATTAATAATATTATTAATATCTATTGAATCTGAAATAGTTTTATTTATAGGCATATCAAACCATTTAGTATCAAGATTATTTCGCAAACTCTGAAATTTTATACAACAGAAAGGCTCATTTTCAAGAACTGACTCAGTTAATATTTTCCCTGAAAAAGTTAAAATCAAATTTTGGTTGTTTTTCAGAGATCCAATATCAATTAATAAAAGTGATTCCTCTTCAAAATAAGTAACAGAATCAATATCTTTTATATCAGTAAATTTAATATTATTAATTAAAGTTGATTCAGGAGAATAATTTAGCCATGAAGGAAGTTTTATATACATAATAGAATCTGAATATATTGGGGTTGCAATTGTGTCTTTAATAACAAAACAAAATGTAAGTTCTTCTCCAAATTTAAAACCAAACCCAGGTTGATTATAGGTTGAATTAGCAGTTAAGTTAGAGATAGGATTATTAGTTGATCCAACTAAAGGAGGCAATGAAACAGATTTACCTTTTCTTAATAACAAAAAGGTTAAAACACCAGTATATAAACCAACAGGTATTCCGGTTCCTAGAGCAATGGCTAAAGCTGTATTACCTGGGCCAGAAACTAAATTACTGTTAGTAAATTCTGCATTAGTATTATTTATATTGAATGTTGATAGAGATGAACCTGTACTATTATTTCCTGGGTTAGGCAAATAAGAAGGTTCTTCGGGTGTAGGGTCCCAGACCTCAAGACCTAATGGAAATGTTACACTTTTAGGCGCTACAAAAGTATTTAAAATACCATCCTGATCAAATTGAAACTTCTGCGTCTGACTGTATATAGGCATACTATATACATTGATCAGTGAGAATAATAATATAATAGTTACTTTCTTCATTCACCTGAAACCGTAAACTTAATTATACATACATAATGTCCTGGAGGTGTATGTTTTGATACTTTAACAATTGGATTAAAGTGAAATATTCTTTCAACATCACCTCCACTGGGTCCTGTATCAAAAACAACTTTCGAAGGATGAATGCTAATATAGTTGTCTGGTATTTTATATCCATCAGAAAGCCGCTGCATTGAAGCAAAAACAGCCAAAATAGTACCGCTGGAATTATATGAAATCGATACTCCAATTGGTTTATTTGTAGTCAATTCCCAGGATGTTCCATCAAATGAATTTCTTACTAATAAGTTAAAATCAGCATCTGAAGAAATCGGTAAGCCGTGTTTTTGATTTAATGTTGATAATCCAACTTTATTAACTGTTATTATATTAGGAATTTTTAGTTCAAAATCTCTAATTTCATTGCTATCCTGTGCACAAACAAGAATATTAAAAGTCAGGAGAAAATATATTACTAATGCAAGAACTATTTTACTCATTGAAATTGTTTTAATTCTCCTTTTTGGGGTATTAGTTGAAAATTAATATCCTCTAATATTACGACATCATTGTCAATCATTGGTATAATAACTTTGTGAGTATCAGATTTATTATACTGTAAGCCCTTTTGTTTTAAATAATTATTTTCTATAACTACATCATACTCACCTGGCGGTATTGAATCAAGATAATATTCACCGTTTGAATCAGTTGTAGTATATTTAATTTCTTTTCCATATTTATCAATAAGTGAAACAACAACATTATTGTTATAAACACCTTCTTTAGCAACTTCAACTTTCCCTGAAATATTACCAGGAGTCAATATAACTCCAAAATTAGCAATATAAACTTTTTGAGGTCTTACTTTTATTATTGCATCAGTTATATTTGGATTATAAAAAACAGGTAATGTATCTTTATCAACACCAATAACTCTAGTGCCAATAGGTGTAGTTGTAATGAATTCCCCTTTATCATCAGTTGTTACAGTGTTAAAATTATGGGTAAGGATATCAATACCGGGTAAACCAAATTCTCCTTCATCTTTCTGTCCATTTTGATTTAAATCAGCATATACACTCCCTTTTATAATAGCACTATTCAAATCAAATGGCGAATTATTTATTGAGTTTCCATTTAATCTGTTTTTACTTAGAAAGTTAAGGTTATCAGAGAAGTTAAAAGATATACTATGACTTTTAGAGCCTCCAAAATTTAATACTCCTGCCATATATCTTCCAAAGCTAGAATTATATGCATAATTAAGAGAAATTTGTTTGCCAGTTTTAAACATATAACCCAAATTAAATCCGAAGTTGAGTCCTTTATTGTTTCCACCATATCTGTAGCCCACATTAGGAGACATTGTAAACCCTTTTATAGGAAGACTGGATCTATCAAGAGTTAATCTTAAATTTTTACTATAAACAGGCTCATAATAAAATGCATCATCTATTTCAGCCATTAATAATCTCTCAACAGGATTAAGCATCATCATTTCGTGGCTTAGTCTTATTATACCTATTTTATCTGCATCATATGATAAATCAACATTTAATCGATTATGATTATCTTTATTAGATCTATCAGATAATGAATCTCTATTTTGTCTCATAGTTTTAGCATAGTTAATAGTTAAATCTGCTTTATCAGATAATTTTCTGTTAATAGTAATATCGTATGTGACATTTTTATCATTATATAAAGCATTTTTTGCACTTGAAGAAGCAAGACCTATTCTTATATCAGATTTTTCGTCAAGTTTACCTGAAGCAGCTAAATTATAATTAAATATTTCAAATCTTCCTCCATCAAAATAATTATCCAGATTTGATGAATATTTAGTTAAATTACCTGAAAGGTTAACTTTGTCAAATTTATAATAGCCAGAAAGCTCAATACCTCTTTTATCTATAAGGCCAGTTGAACTAGGAGTATAGAAGTTTGAACCATATGAAAAAAGTTTCCCTCTTAAAGCATAATTATCTTTTTGATAGTTAGCCGAAATAAATCCGCCAAAATCTGCACCAGTAGGATCAAAACCTGGATCAATTTTTGATAAAGAGCTAGAAAATCCTAATTCAGAAGCAATACGCAAGTTTTCAGTTGGCACATAATCAAGGTCTAAAGAAATAATAGTACCTGAAGAAGTTCTTCCAGTGCGAGTTACTCTTGCTGTTGAAAGGTTTTTAAATAAAGAGCTATTAAATTTACTGGGTTGTCTTATTATAAAATCTTTTGCAATATTAATACCAATTGTTAAATCTTCTGAAACTCCAGTTCTAAATTTAGCCCCGGAAATAAATTTGACTGGTTGTATATAAGAATTATCAAAACTATCTCCAAAAAGCCTTAAACTATTACTTAATGCAGATGTATTAAGACCAGAGAAAACCAGAAACTCTTTTTGTCCAGGAGCCAACAGATCTCTATCTTGTGAAAATTTTCTATCATATATTGTTTTCTTTGAACCATTATTGTTAATCTGAACAACTTTAATATGAACAAAGGGGCCATTCTGGTATCTAATAGAATCAAATTCAAATCTACCGTTTTTAACAAGCTGTTTATCAGTATAAATATTGTTTATATAGAGTTCAACTTGTGAATTATCCTCTGCTTTTCCTTCAATTAATCTAGGTACATAAGAAGAACTATTACTAGCACCAACTGATCCTAGCCTGAAGCCCCAGATATTGGAATTAGGTAAAGTTAATTCTGAAAGACTAGAATTTGTTGAACCAATGGATAATTCATATTGTGGTTTTAAATAGTCAAGACTGGCCCTGTAACCACTAATTGTAAGTCCCTGTTTTCCATAATAAGTATTTGCACCAAGATTAAATTTGCCCCCTAGTAAATTACCAGTTGCATTAAACCCTCCAGTAAGGTTTGAATAGGCATTACTGTAAATATTGTTTGAAGATTGATTTACGGATGAACCAAGATTATAACTAATATTATTGATTTTTAATACTTTATTTTCTTTTTCAATAACATTGTTATTTGATGACGGATCTTCAATCACATAATCAGTTGAGTTTTTAGAAGCCTCTGTTATTTCAATTGTCGCCTTTAAAGGTCTATTAGAAGATACGTCCATTGTATATTCTTGATTTATAAAGTCTGTATCAATATCTAAAATATCTCTGGCAATTGATTGAGATACAAAAACGTCATTTTCAACTAATATACCTTTTTTTATGTATATTAATTTGGGATTTTTAATATTAATAAGATTATGACCAGCTTTGATATTATTATTTTTATAATCAATTAAAATATTTTCGTCGGTATTTGGATGCTTTAAACTAATAGTACCATTAAAATCATTGAATTCTGCCCTGGTATTAACAATATCTGCAAGCGTTAGAATTGGAACGGAAATCGTTCCATCTTGCCATATAATTACTTCAAAATCATACGCAAATCTTTTGTTAACTTTCAGATTAATTATAGAGGTTTCTATATTGTCATAATTAAATTTATTAATGGTTTCAGAAGGTTTCATATCAATTGAAAAATCTATGTTCGATGTATATTCAGGATCATTACTAAACTTAGAATATTTACCTTCTTCAGAAAGCCAATCAAATATATTTATTTTTTTATTTTTATCAGATTTTTTTGGTTTTGAACTAGAAAAATCACCTTGAATATAGGGGGTTGATTTACTCATACTGTAGTAAGGTAAGCCCGAAAGAGCCGAACCAGTTTGTTTTATTATTGTGTTCAAATCTTTTACAGGACTAGCGTAATATTGCCTTAATGCATCAATAGCACTTATATCTTTAATCGGGGTATTAAAATTAATTATTCTTGAATCATTGTAGGTTTTAATATTATTTGAAGGTAATATAATATTATCTTTAAAAACCAGGTTTTGAGTTAAATTGTTATTAAAGTTTTTATTAAGCTTATTGTTAAACTCTTTATTAATATTAAGGATCTTATTTTCTTTATCTTCAAGTTTGATTAGCGGTTTAGCCTCAATAATTTTACAATGAATAAAAATCAAATAAACCACTATCAAAAGAATAAGCACTATTCTTTCAAAAAGAAATATAATATTTATTGGCTTTGAATTAAGCCTTATAAGTTTTTGTTTCAATATCATTTATACTTTTTTAGTATTGATTTAACTTATTATTCTTTATCTAATTTAACAGGTTCAGCAACATTTTCAGGTGTAAGTTTAATTTCTTCATCATCAACAGGCTTTTCATATTTAGCAGTAGTTAAGCCAAAAGTTGATTTATCAAAATTAAAAGTTGTTTCAGCTTCAGTAACTTGCTCTTCATTATTAATATTACTATATGTCAATCGTAAAAGAGCTTTATAATTACCATTTTTAAGAATATTAGCAGGGACTTTTAACATCATTTTCTGAACCTTACCAGGTAACAGCGTATATTTTTTTAACTTAACCGGAACCCCTTCAGAATTATCGGATGATTTAAAAAGAAGATCACCATAAACATAAGTATGAATATTGCCATCATTACGCAATGTGGTTACCAGATATTGTTTATCATTAATAATCTGTGGTTCAAGATTTTCTAGCACCATATTTCTGTTTACATTACCTTTATAAGCATAAACGGTAACTCCATATCGTGTAACAAAACTAAGTGTAACACTTAAGTTTTTTGATTTGGTATCAAGGATATTTTCTTTAGGTAAAATATTTTCAAAGAAAATAATCCCTCTATATTCTCCGTCAGTACCTTCAGGTAATTTAGTAGAAATACGAACCCGTTGTTTTTCTCCGGGAGCCAATTCAAATTCTTTAGGGTTAAATAATAAACTTAAGGTAGTATCTTCAGGGGCATCCAAATATTGTTGAACACCGTATTCATCCATGTTCCAGCCTTGAGCATAAGCCCTTATTCTCTCTGTTTTGGTACTTTTGTTTTGTACATATACAGATTTAGAAGCAAAATTATTTTTACTATTTGAAAAATCCATCTCTATTACATTGGGCCAGACAATAATTCCACCAGCAGTGTTTTGGGATTGAACTATTGGTATAGAAATTATTAAATATGCTAGAGTAACAATCAGAAAACTAAATATAAGGATTTTTCGCATCTTACTTAATACCTTATCTTAACATTGCAATATGGCGGGTAGTAAACTACCCGCCAAAATATTCTCTATGAATCTGCAATAGTAACAGTAATTCTTAAATCTAAACTTGTTGGTTGATCAGAAAAGTCAATAGAACTTTCATCTAAATCAAGCCTCATATCAAGCCAGGATTGGCCATTAGTATCAAAATCAATACCATCACACTGAACGGTATCTGCATCAACAAAAGCAAAATCTGTTGTAGCACCGAGATGATCTGCCATTAATGGATCAACAGCATTGTTAGTATCAGCCGTTATAATTATATCAGCATCTGCTATTCCGCCAATATCTGCAATTGTTAGTGTAAAAGTTGGGTTGTTATCAACAACGTTTATTGTATCACTACCATCAACTGCTGAAAAATCAATTCTAACATGATCATAACCAGTTACAGCTGTCGCATTGGTTTGAACCCATGATATACCACCACCACCATTATAACCGTCACCGAGTCTAACAATATGGCCAGTTGCAAGAGTAGCATCATTAACAGCTTCTGCAAAATCTGCTGCATCTAATATTCCAAATGTATTAGAACTTGGAGTCAAACTAACGTCAGTAACAACTGGTATAGTTAGTGTTAAATCTTCTTGCTGGTTTGCACCATCAACAGCTAATACTTTATTAGGGACTAAGATTAATGCTGCAAAAAGAAATGATAAGGTTATAAATAATAATTGTTTCCTCATTTTCCCTAATTCCTTTCATTGTTTAATTTACAGTTGGTTCATTAGTTTCTGTAGATTTTAGATTTAAATATTATAAACCTAGAATTAAAAGTGAACAATTTTGTTCTAGTTTTTAAACATTTCAATAAATTTTTTATTTATACGTTTTAAATCACCTCCTATTATCTTGGGGCTGTAAGATTAAAAGTCATTGTTGCATTATAAGTTCCTGGTAAATAAACTGTTGCTTGATTTTTTAAAAACTCAGTCATTGTAACAGTAACAGCATTTAAATTCCTGCCATCAGAGCTTCCTGTCGTATAATCTCCTTGTGTTTGATCAGGATCTTTTGCCACTTCAACATAATTTTCACTACCAGCTCCAGCACTTGGATATTGTACTTTTACATCAGCTCCACTCCAGCAGGTATAACCTGAGCCACTATTACATTCAAAATAGTTTTGGGTTGCAGAAACTGTATACCCATTAGGAGATTCTGTTGGTATAGAATCAAGTTTGGCTTCTAATAACCAGGTATTATTAGATTTTACAGTTATAACAATATCCTGATCAGACTCTTCATAATGACTCGGGTCAAATGCCTCAGCTGCATTATCAATAGAGCAGGTTGGTGGATTTGAAGTTGTTAAATAGACCTTATCTGGCACTGAATATTCTACATACCTGGTAGCCGGAGCCGTAGGATATTCATTTTGTTTGACTGCAGATCTATACAATGCTATTCTAAAATGTTGTCTGAATGTATTTCCAGCTTTATCAGCATCAAAAGCCTTGAAATACAATATAAAACTAAAGCTTGCCTCTGGATTAGTACTAATGTTACTACGGATCATTGTAACCCCAGCATAAGTATCATTTGTTGTTATTGCAACAGGGTTACCAACTCCCTGATCTGGCCCTTCAACAAGAAACCTGCTTTCAGGTGAAGTAATATTTATAGTCTGAGTTCCATTACCACTAATTTTTTCTGATGTATTACTAGTAGCATAAATACCTATATATATGTTTTTATTCTTATCTCGATCAATAACAATTGAGCAATTATATGTCATTGTGGTTTTGTTCAAACCATCATGAACAGTAGTATCAGGTGTTGTACTACATGTTAGAGATGTAACTGATTCAATAGCAAACGCATTATTATTAAATAAAAACAATAATATTATATTTAAAGCTATAATTACAAACTTGTTGAAAATTTTACTCACTATACCTACTGAAATGAAACGTCAACAATTGATCCAACTGCAAAGTGTAAATAATAATCATTATTAGTTTCTAATATATTATTATTATATATATAATAGTTTTTCAATTAAAACATAAAAAAATACTTCTAAAGAGCTAGTTATAAATTTACCAATATATATATAGGTGTCATGGTCAAGACCCAGTTATATTAACTTATTTCACTTTTATATTCTGTTCTCTTAAAAATAAAGAAAGATTAACTTATTTTTAATGCTATTTTGACAAATTAAAGGCTATTTTATTTTCTAATAAAAATATTTAATAAATTTGTATTAGTTATGTTATAGTAATTTAAATGAAATTACTATTATTAACATCTATGTTATTACTTCCATTTTTAAGCTTACAAGCTTTTGCAGAACCAGTAACCTGCAAGGTAGATGAAGTCATTGATGGCAATACCTTTACCTGTATTGGTGGCCAAAAAATTTACATCTGGGGTATAGATGCCCCTAATGTTGCTCCTTTAGTTTCTGATGAAGAAGCACAAAAAAATAATGGAAATAAGGCTAAAGAATACTTAACATCTTATATAAAAGGTAAGGACCTTATTTGCCACATTAAAGGAATGCGAAAAGAAGGTATTGTTGCACAATGCATTAATGATTTAAAGGTAAAATCCTATGATATAGCGGTTCCTTTGTTTAATAGTGGTTATGTTAAAGAACTTGAAGATATAACTAAAGGTTATTACAGAAAAGGAAAATATCCTCGTGGCCTGTAACTTCAATACAGAAATGATAAATAACTATTTATATTAGTATTATTTCAACTTTAGATGATTTACTTTTTAATATACTTTTTGTTTAATAGCATTCTTACTCTCTCTTTTTACTTCATACATAAGCTGATCAGCAAGTTGAAGCATTTCTTCAGCTGATTCATGAGGGTTTACAAAAGTTGCAATTCCAATGCTAAATGTTATAGGATAGTTATTCTCTTGCATTTTAGTCAATAGAATTTTTTTAATCTTATTTACAACCAGACAAGCTTCTTCTTGCCCGGCATTAGACAATATAATAGCAAACTCGTCGCCACCCAACCTTGCTACAAGGTCAAGTTTTCTTATATTATCATTAATGGTCCTTGCAACAAGTTTTAATGAATTGTCACCTGAAGTATGTCCCTTTGTATCATTAAGAATTTTAAAGTTATCACAGTCTAAATAAACAATAGATAAAGGTATTTTATACCTCTTGCAACGTTCGTTTTCTCTAATAATAGCCTCTGAAAAAGAATTCCAATTTGATATCCCGGTAACAAAATCAATTCTTGCAAGTTCTTTTTCTTTACAATATGCTTGTTTTAATCTAATAATAATTAATCCGGTCGGTATATAAAGCAACAAACTTATCAAAAAATTCCAAATACAGATTCCAAGGTCTATAAAAGCTTTGTCAATAAAATATATTATAATTTCTGATCTTATAATTGCAGCAATAATAGTAAAAACTAAAACAATACTCTTTTGAGAATGCCAGGCTAAAAAAGCTATTGGAAAAACATAAAATGCCGATAAAGATATACTATTATTGGTTTTATAATCAATTATTCCTGTGATAGCTACAATTAAAAGGGAAAGAATAAAAACAACGCTGGTAGGAATTGTAGACATTGTTTTACATAAATTAGTTATATTTGTTTTTCCTGTTAATTCTGACATTTGATATACTTTCATTTTAAAATAACTAGTATTTAGTCATTTAAATCCCTCACATTTATATAACTAATTGAATAAAAAATAAAGGACCATATAAATTATTCAATAATGAATCACTTTAATGACTAACTTATATTTGACACTTAATCACATTTAAATATAGTTAGAGGGGTTTTATTTTACTATAAATGTATGAATAAATTAAATTCTTGAATCAATAGTTATCAACTAAGCCTATAAACCCCCACTTACCTTTTATCATAACTAATGCTGCTTTGTTAAATAAATCATATGCCCTATCAAGTTCCTCATTAAATGCTATTTTACCTAACCGGTTAATATATAGGTATCTATCATTGATTTTGACTCTTGCAAAATCATCTGAAAAAACATACGCCCTATCAAATTGAGGCTCTATCTGAAGCTGGCCTGTTTTGTTTATGTAACCTAAAAAATTATTTACTCTTACAATCGCTAATCCTTGTATAAAATCTCCTGTTTGAGAATATTGAGGTTCAACAACCATTTCGGACTCTCTGTTAATAAACCCATATTTACCATTTAACTCAACAGAGGCCATATTTTCTGAAAAATCAAAAGCCCAGTCATATTCTGGTTCAACAATCATTTCACCTTTATAGTTTATATAGCCCCATTTATTATTAACTTTAACAGCTGCCAAACCTTCTGAGAATTGTCTAGCTGAATCAAATTGAGGTTCAACTGTTAAATGGCCACTTCCATCTATATAACCATATTTATCTTCATATTTAATGGCTGCAAAGCCTTCTGAAAATATTAAAAAACTCTCGAGTTTTGGTTCAATTATATAATTACCTTTAAGATTTATATAACCATATTTACCATTAACCTCAACAGCAGAGAGGCCAACCTCAAAATCAAATGCTCTTTGATACCTGGGTTCTATAACCATATCACCTTGTTTGTTTATAAATCCAAAAGTGTCTTTAATTACAACTTTTGCTAATCCATTTGAAAAATTTCCAGCTAATAAAAACTGTGGTTCAATAATAACTTCATTTTGTTTATTTATATATCCAAATTTATTACCAATCAAAACACTGGCCAAACCTTCTGAAAATCTATTTGCCATCGGATATATATAATCAATAATTGTATTTCCTTTTTTGTCAATAAACCCGCATCTTTTATTTAATTCAACTATTGAAATATTTTCATAAAAATTACTTGCTTCATCATATTTAGGTTGAACTATTATTTTTAATTGCGATTTATGCAAATTTATTTCCTCCTGATAATTTTTTGTTAAATTAGTTCTTTTTTTATGTTTTAACAACATTTTATTTTACTTCAATTACATAATAGTTCTCATTAAAATTCAAAA
>JBFMGH010000468.1:0-4910 GCA_040752795.1 Cyanobacteriota bacterium | reverse complement strand
CAGAACAAATAAATACTGTATTAACAGTCTTAAAAAGTATTTTCGATTATGTCATAATAGATACTACTAGCTCTTTTGATTCAAAAACTCTTTCAGCATTAGATCTAGCCGATAGAATTCTGCTTGTTACAATGGTTAATTTACCATGTATCAGAAATACTCAAAGATGTATGGATCTTTTTAGTAGGCTGAATTATCCTAAAGAAAAAATTAATTTGATTATTAATCGTTATTTGCCTACTGATGAAATTACTGTTGAAGATGTTGAAGATACACTTGAACATCCTGTATACTGGAAGATACCAAACAACTATTTTGCTGTAATGGCTGCAATTAACCGTGGTGTTCCAATTGACTTGATTGAAGAAGACTCAAATATTTCTTTAAATTTTACTCAATTAGCCAGACAGCTTTCAGGAGTTGATTTCAAAGAGGTGGTAGAAAAGAAAGAAGAACCTGAAAAGAAATCAGCTTTTCCACTGCTGCAAAGCTTAATAGCTAAGGTAAAAAAACCAGGTTAGTTATCTATAATATAAAACTAACAATAATAGGAGGTATCAGCTTTTGTCATTAAGAGATAGATTAAGCAGATCTTCAGACGTTGGTAAAAGAATTGATACCAACTGGGTAAAAAAGACGCAAGAAGATCAAGTACCTGCGGAAATTACTGTTTTACCCAAAGAATATCAACATATAAAAGATAAAATTCACTATATGTTGATTGAAAGAGTCAACTCAATACCTGA
This sequence comes from Cyanobacteriota bacterium, assembly GCA_040752795.1. GTDB lineage: Bacteria > Cyanobacteriota > Vampirovibrionia > JBFMGH01 > JBFMGH01 > JBFMGH01. Next base: position 4,164 of record JBFMGH010000468.1, on the reverse strand, counting down.
CTGGGATAACTATGAAGAAGAAGATAAAAAATTATCCATCAGGTCTTTTGTGGATAAAAGATTAGAAATTGACTTTACCAGTACACCATTAAATAGGCAGGAAAAAGAACAGTTAATTCGCGAAGTTATAGATGAAACAATGGGTTATGGGCCATTAGAACCACTTCTGGCCGATTCAACTGTTTCTGACATTCTTGTTAATGGTGCAAAACATATATATGTTGAACGATATGGTAAACTATATAAAACTAATGCCACATTTAGAGATGATTCTCACCTTATGAACATAATTGATAGAATTGTTGCTAAAGTTGGTAGACGTATCGATGAAAAATCTCCAATGGTTGACGCAAGGTTGCAAGATGGTTCCAGGGTAAATGCTATTATCCCTCCTCTGGCACTTGATGGGCCTTCGTTATCAATACGTAAATTTAAACAGGATGCTGCTACATTGGACAATCTATTAAGATGGGGGTCAATGACTACCCAGATGGCAGAAGTTCTCTGTGCGGCTGTTAAAGCAAGATTAAATATTATTATATCCGGTGGAACTGGTGCCGGTAAAACAACTTTATTAAACTCTTTGTCAGCCCAGATTCCTGAAGATGAAAGGATTGTCACAATAGAAGACTCTGCTGAATTAATTTTGCAACAAGAACACGTTGTAAGGCTCGAAACTCGTCCACCAAATATTGAGGGCGAAGGTGCAGTTACTGCAAGAGATTTGGTGATTAACTCTTTGCGTATGAGGCCCGATAGAGTGGTAATTGGAGAATGTAGGGGCGCTGAAGCCCTAGATATGCTACAGGCCATGAATACTGGTCACGATGGATCCTTGACTACCCTTCACGCAAACACTCCCAGGGACGCCCTTGGCCGTCTTGAAACAATGGTTATGTTTTCCGGGGTAGAATTGCCAGAAAGAACTATCAGAACCCAGGTTAGTTCTGCAGTAGATCTGATTGTGCAGGCAAGCCGTCTTGGAGATGGATCAAGACGTGTTACATATATTACAGAAGTTGTGGGTATGGAAGGTTTAACTATTACCTTACAGGATATCTTTATATGGCATCAGGAAGGTGTTGATTCTGAAGGCAAAGTGATAGGCTATCATAAGGCAACAGGTGTCAGGCCTAAATTTTCTGACAGGGCAAAATCCAGGGGTATCAGCATGGCTCCAGAGCTTTTTGACCCTAATAATGATCCAAATTATCTTTGCCCTAATCCTCCTAATGCTTATTTGAAACAGTCAAAATCTGTTATGGATGATCCTGTAAAAATACTTGACACCAGTATGCCAGGTCCGCCGGCACCAACAGCGCCAAAAGAGAAGGCTGCTGATCCGGCCAGAAACCTTATACAAAAGAAAGATGATAGTAAAAGCGCTTTAGCCAGGAGGCTTAAACGGTAGAAAATTATGGATCTTAGTTCAGTTATGATTTTTCTGATAATTGTTATGATTACGGTCATAATTGGATATGTCGTTTTCGATATTCAACCTGAAGAAGCCTCTGAGGAAATGAAAGTTACCCAATCAAGACTTAAAAAAATTAAAAATAAAGAGTATGATACTAAAGCAACAGTCGTTAAAGAGGCATCTTCTAAAGGCCTGATGACAGCAATACTTAGCGATAATCAATATAGAATTGCAATTTTAGGAACTTTTCTTGATAAATTTAATGTTTTTATTAAAATCAAAAAAGCGCTAAAACTTGCAGATATCAAAATGGATATAACTCAATTTATTTCAACTGTGGTTGTTGCAGGAGTTGTAGTTTCTGCACTCACATTTGTTTTTTTAGCAAGAGGTAATTTAATTGTTGTTGCTGTAATGTTTTTACTTATAACAATTGTTTTGCCAATGTTTGTAATAAAAATGAAGATGAAAAAGAGATTAGCAATATTTACATCTCAGTTGCCAGATGCTCTAGGCCTGATTTCCAGTTCATTAAGAGCAGGTCACTCCCTTCCGTCCGCTTTTTCTATTGTTGTACAAGAGCTAGGTGAACCTATTAGCGCTATTTTTAAAACAGCCTGTGAAGATATTAACCTGGGAAGAAGTACCAAAGAAGCTCTTGATGGAATGGTTGACAATATGCCAGAGAGCATTGACTTAAGGTTTTTTGTCACTGCCGTATTGATTCAGCGAGAAATAGGAGGTAATCTGGCAGAAATTCTTGATAATTTGAATGATACTATTCGTGAAAGATTTAAATTATTAGGTCAGCTAAAAGCTCAAACTGCTCAGGCTAGTTTATCTGGTATTGTGCTGGCACTGGCCCCGCTTTTTATAGGCGGAATTATTTATTTGCTGAATCCTCAATATATGTCACCACTGTTTGACAATTTTTTAGGTCAGATGGCTATTGGTACAGCTGTATTTTTAGGTGTTGTTGGTTTTTTAATTATTAGAAAAATTACTAACATTAAAGTTTAGGAGTGCTTAAAATTGGATGATGGCTTAATTATAATTGTGTTTTCATTATGTCTTGCTCTTATAGTATATTTTATTCTTGACCTTCAGACTGAAGAAGAAGAAGTTATTGAAGACCGTCTTGATAGAATAAGTAAAATGGATGACCCTGAACTTGTTAGAAAGAAAAAAGTCAGCCTGATTGATAATATAATTACTTTCTATATTGAACCTGTTATGCATCAAATGAAAAAAAAGAAGTCAGAATCAGGTAAAGATCTATCTTCAAATGATGCTAGAAAAATATTAATGCAAGCAGGTAAACCATTTAGTGATGATGATGTTTTCAGATTCAAGGCAGTGCAAATATTGTCTATGATAGTTACAGCAGTTATATGCCTTGTTGTAGCTGGTATGTTCCTCCGGAATAACCTGATGATAGCATTTGCTTTTGTTGGTGTAGCAACTATGGTGGGCTTTAGATTTCCAGTTTTACAACTTAGATTATTAACAAAAAAAAGGTACCAGGAAATTCAATATAACCTGCCAGACACACTAGACCTTCTGGTAGTTTGTGTTGAAGCAGGCCTCGGTCTTGACGCAGCTATGACAAGAGTTGCTCAAGAGCAAATGCGTACAGCACCAGTGCTTGCCAGAGAGGTAGGTCGTGTTAGTAAAGATATTATGGCAGGTGTCCAAAGAAGTGAAGCCTTTAGAAATTTGGCAATGAGAAACGATGTGCCTGATTTAAAATCTCTTGTAGCTCTTCTTGTTCAAACAGATAAATTAGGAACAAGTATTTCTCAATCTCTTAGAATATATGCAGATACAGTTAGAACAAAAAGACGTCAGAAAGCAGAAAAACTTGCTTCTGAAGCTTCTGTTAAAATGGTAATACCACTTGTATTATTTATATTGCCTTCAATGTTTGTTGTATTGTTGGGCCCTGCTATTCTTAACCTTGTTCAACAGTTTGGTGGAAGTATTTAATAATAGTTGTATAAATAAATTAGATTTTATAGGTATATCATATTTATATATAGTATATAAATGTCAAGTTATATATTTTTTATTTAATACTCAATGATTTTGTAAAAAAAATTAAGTGTGTATTTTACAATTATTTACTTAAAATTCCTTTATTTTCTTAAATAATAAGCAATTAATTATTAGATTTGTAGTATTTGTAGATAATCTGGTTAAAGCTTTAACCATCCATAAAAACAGATATTAACGATAATATCTATCACTACTTGAAAAAATGATACACCTAATTTAAAAAGCTTTCTATTTTTATAGAAAGCTTTTTAGTTATATTTAAGAATAATTCTGAATTTATGGGCTAGGAACCGGGTTAGCGGATTCAGAATATGTTGGAACTGCTTCTGGTAAGTAAATTTTATAATCAATATGATTAAATGGATTGTCTTTATCTTCTAAATAAGATAAGAATGATTCATCAATTTGATTATTTTCTATCATGGAAGCAAGTTTCTCAAAGTGATCTTTATGTTCTAAGAAACGATCAGTAGCATAGTCTCTGGCCTGCCAGGTAGTGATTAAGAAAGGCCAGTCAGAGCTTTGTAGCAATACTAGTTCTCTTGCAGCCTGATTTAATGCTTTTAATCTGAGCGGGTCAGATTCGTTTTTATTATTAACAGCTAATGATTCCATTCTAAATTCAGCAGAGTGAATAATAGTCCACATCCATTCAGTCTGGTGGTTTTGCCATACCCAGAAATGACCGCCCT